>JAMCWI010000042.1:4994-12984 GCA_023481335.1 Bacillota bacterium
GGGCCCCGGGTTAAGGCTTCCCAACCCAGAATTTCGCCGGTTTGCAAAGAAACGACGGGCTGGTAAAAGATGCGGAATTTTTTATTCTCCAATAAGTCATTAAACTCTCCCAACAGATAAACCATTTGCTGATCCCAGGTGCCTTTGGCCACCTTTTGGGCCTCTTTCAATGCGGTATACAGCGCCTGCTCAGGGTTTCCCAGGCCCTTGGTGATGGTGGAATAACCCACATGAAGCTTCAGCGTGTTGCCGGTGATCTTTATCAGTTCGGTCTTTAGGGCTTCTTCCAAGGCAATGCGCATGGCGGTGGTCATTTTGTTCAGTCTTTCCGGGGAAGGGATTGTTTCCTGTTTGCAGAGTACCAGGAAGTCATCCCCCCACAAATTTTCCACAACGATTTCCCCGGCACAGTGGATAAACCCCCCCGCCCTTTCCCGCAGGGCCGTGCGCAGTATGTTGAGAACCCTTTTTGCCATGGCTTCGCCATGGCGCTGCACCACCTGGTGAAAATCTGCGATGTCTACATAAAGAAGCAGCACGGAGGACCCCCGGCCCATCATTTCAGCAAGTTTTTCCAGAAAGGAACTGCCCTGCAGCAAATACAGGAACAGACTTTTGCGCCTCAGAAGGCTGCGCAGTGTCGATTTAAGCTGGCAGGTATACTTGTCCAGAAACAATTGCCATTCCACCCTTGGTAGTTCTTGGTTATTAGCTCCAATGTATCACAGGCCCGTTAGAATATCGTTAATGAATCGTTAATGAAGGGTTAATGCACGTTAAAGATTCCTGTTTTTTCTCGCCAAAGGTAGAAATTTTGCTTTTAACGGTATATTATCGGTTCCCAACGGTTGGCTGAGGGGGAGTTGCCCTTTCAGCAAGGAACCGGTGCCGTTCGGGGGGGAGGATGATCGGAAAAGGCGTGCTTTCTTCCCTTTAGCGGGAAAAATCTATCTCCTGAGTCCGTCATTCTGTAAGATTAGATTAAATTTAGGCTTGGGAGGTACGGGTTATGTTTAATCAGAATAATTTAGAGTTTGCTCCAGAGGAGCAGGTTTTTTATCCGGAGATTTCTTTTTCCGCCCGGGCCAATGTCCGGGATGCTCGCATCTACGATTGGGCAGGTATGGATTATGAGGGTTTTTGGGCCGAGGAGGCTAAGAAGCTTCACTGGCATAAAACCTGGGATAAGGTGTTGGAATGGCAAAGTCCCTTTGCCCAGTGGTTTGTGGGCGGCAAGCTAAACGCCTGTGTCAATTGTGTCGACCGGCATTTAGACGGTTGGCGCAGAAATAAAGCAGCCATCATTTTCGAAGGGGAACCCGGGGATCAGGTGGTTTTAACCTACCAGGATCTGCACCGGGAAGTCAGCAAGTTTGCCAATGTTCTAAGGAATTTAGGGGTGGCTAAGGGGGATGTTGTTACCATCTATATGCCCATGATTCCCGAGGCAGTCATTGCCATGCTGGCCTGCGCCCGCATCGGGGCACCCCACAGCCTGGTCTTTGGCGGTTTTTCCGCCGAAGCCCTGCGCGACAGAATCAAGGATGCCGAAGCCAAGGTGGTCGTCACCACAGATGCCTGTTGGCGTCGGGGCAAAGCCATCCCCTTGAAGCAAAATGTGGATGCGGCCATAACCCAGTGCGACTGTGTAGAAAAGGTTGTGGTGGTGCAAAGGACCGGCAGTGAAGTCTACATGGAGCCTGCAAGGGATGTCTGGTACCACGAACAAATGAAAACGGCCTCTGCGGTTTGTGAACCGGAAATTATGGATGCCGAAGACACCCTGTTTATTCTGTACACCAGCGGTACCACCGGCAAGCCCAAGGGCATTGTTCATACAACCGGAGGATATTTGACCGGCGTTACCTCCACCCACCGGAATCTTTTTGATTTGAAAGAAGATGATGTGTACTGGTGCACCGCAGATATCGGCTGGATCACCGGTCACAGTTATTTGGTTTACGGTCCCCTGGCCAACGGTGCCACCGTCTTTGTGTTCGAAGGTGCACCGGATTACCCCGAGCGGGATCGTTTCTGGGAACTCATTGAAAAATACAGGGTCACCCTCTTTTATACCGCCCCCACGGCCATCCGGCTGTTTATGAAGTGGGGAGAAAGCTATCCTGCCAGCCGGGATTTGTCTTCCCTGCGGCTGTTGGGTTCCGTGGGTGAGCCCATCAACCCCGAAGCCTGGCTGTGGTACCACAGGCATATCGGCGGAGAAAGATGTCCCATTGTGGATACCTGGTGGCAAACCGAAACCGGCAGTGTTATGGTTGCGCCGCTGCCGGGCTTAACCCCCACCAAGCCGGGTTCCGCCACCATGTCGATGCCCGGTGTGTCGGTGGATGTGGTGAACGAACTGGGCGAACCGGTCAAGGCAGGGGAGAGCGGCTACTTGGTCATTAAGAAACCCTGGCCCTCCATGCTGCGCACCGTTTATAAAGATCCCCAGCGCTATGCAGACACCTACTGGAGCCGTTTTGACGGGATGTATTTCACCGGTGACGGTGCCCGCCGGGATAAAGACGGTTATATCTGGGTTTTAGGAAGGGTGGACGATGTGATTAACGTATCCGGTCACAGAATCGGTACCGCCGAAGTGGAAAGTGCCCTGGTGGAACACCCGGCCGTGGCAGAGGCCGCGGTAATCGGCCGCAGCCATGAACTAAAGGGGCAGGCGGTGTCCGCCTTTGTCACCCTGCGGGAAGGCATTCCCTGGGCGCCGGAATTGGAGAAGGATCTGAAAGCCCATGTGGCAAAGAAAATCGGCGGCTTGGCCCGGCCGGAAGAAATTATTTGCGCTTGGGAACTGCCCAAAACCCGCAGCGGCAAGATCATGAGGCGATTGCTGAAAGATATCGCCGAAGGCAGGATGCTGGGGGATACCTCGACCCTGGCCGATCCCGGGGTACTGAAACAGCTAATGAGCAGGTAAAATCTTTAAAAAAAGGAAATTGGCCCTGAATGGTCTCAAATAGCATCTTTTTTACTACTCCCCGGCAGGTATACAATACCTGCCAATGTTTTTTTGAAGGAAGTGACGCGATGGATGTAGAAGTAAAAGATATGGAAAAATTGCTGCTATTAAGTCAAAACCTCAATAAAAAATTCGGCTTCCGTACACCGGAAGCCATCACGGTTCTTCGTTTGGCCGCCGTACAGGCAGCCCTGGGCCTGCTATTTGTATTTTGGCAGCCTGATATGGTGCTGGAAATTTTTGCCCTGTGCCTGGCGGTGTTTATTGGCACATTTGTAACACTGGGGTTCCGCCCTTTGAAACGGGTCTTAACCGTACGGGTGGATGAGAAGTCCTTTGCCCCAACCCTGCAAATTGCCAAACGAAACCTTGCCCTTCCTGCGCCGGGGCTTAAACGAAGAAACCGCCCAGAAAACAGCTGAAATCATTCATAAGATCAGCGATGTGGCGGCTGTGGCCATGACCGACCGGGAGAAGGTGCTGGCCTTTCTGGGTCCCGGCTGCGAAAACCACCCTGTGGGGGGGGCCATTGTCACCCGGGCCACCCGGGAGGTTCTTGCCACCGGGGAATTAAAAGTGGTGCAGCACAAAGGGGAATTTAACTGTCCTCTCAAGGACTGCGACTGCCCCCTGGAATCTGCGGTTATTGCCCCGCTCATCAACAAGGGAAAAGTGGTGGGTACGCTAAAGCTTTACCAAACCCACAAGGGACAAATTCCCGGCAGCGTGGTGAAACTGGCCGTCGGGGTGGCCCAACTGCTGGGTTTGCAGATGGAATTGGCAGAGCTGGATCACCAGGCCCAACTGGCCACCAAAGCGGAATTGGATGCCCTGCAGGCTCAAATCAACCCGCATTTTCTCTTTAACACCATCAATACCATCAGCATGTTTACCCGCACCAATCCGGAAACCGCCCGCAGGCTGCTGATTCGGTTGGCCTCCTTCTTCCGTCATTCCCTGAAACGCCATGGCCGTTTTATCACCCTGCAGGAGGAACTGGAGTATATTAACACCTATCTGGTGCTGGAAAAGGCCCGTTTCCGGGAGAAATTGCGGGTAAACATGCTGATGGTATAATCTCTGCTGGGTTATCGCATTCCGGTGTTAACGGTGCAACCCCTGGTGGAAAATGCCGTCCGGCACGGTGTTACCCCCAAAGAAGGCCCGGGCACGGTGCAGATTTCCGCCCAACTGCGGGGAGACGAAATAGAAATTGCCATCACCGATGACGGGGTGGGCATTCAACCGGACATCATGCCCCGTATCTTCGAGCCAGGTTTCGGTTCCGGCAGGGGCGTAGGGTTATCTAATGTTCATGAACGGTTGAAGATCCTGTTTGGAGAGGAACATGGCTTAAACATTGAAAGTGAACCGGGTTACGGTACCATCGTTTGGCTGCGGGTTCCTTTGATGGTCCATGACGATGATGATTAAGGAGGGGTTATCGTGACACTAAAGGCCCTGATCGTAGATGATGAATACCCGGCCCGTCAGGAACTGCGCTTTATGCTGGGAGGTTTTAACAACAACATAGAGATTGTCGGGGAGGCCACCAGTGCCACAGAGGCCCTGGCACTGATCAGAGCCTTGGACTACCAGGTACTGTTTTTGGATATTAACCTCCCGGGCATGAACGGGTTGGAACTGGGGGCGGTCATCCAAGAACTGCCCAGGCCCCCCTTCGTCATCTTTATTACCGCCTACGACGAGCACGCCCTGGAAGCCTTTGACGTCAATGCCGTGGATTACATCCTGAAGCCCATTGACGAAAAACGCCTCATGAGAGCCATCGACCGGGTGATCAAGGCCCAGCAGGAACGGGAGGCCTGTACACCGGTGCCCGTCAGCCCGACCTTGCAGCCGGAACCCAAGGGTTCTGCCGACAGCGGGGAAATTAAAATTAACCGCATTCCCGCCGAAAAACAGGGGAAAACCCTGCTGGTGGATATCAGTGAGGTTTTTTACGCCTTTACCGAGAGCGATTATGTCTACATTAAAACCTTTGGCGATAAACTGTTCACCCGTTTTACCCTGAAGGAATTGGAAGCCCGGTTGGGCGGCGGCATGTTCTTCCGTACCCACCGCTGTTACATTGTGAACCTCCATAAAGTGAAGGAAATCGTGCCCTTTTTTAACGGCACCTATAACCTGGTGCTGGAGGACAAGGAACACAGCGAGGTGCCGGTGAGCCGGGCCCAGGCCAAGAAACTGAGAAAAATATTGGGGTTTTAAAATTTTTTACCGATCTTTGGAAGTCTGCCTACAAAAAGGCAGACTTTTTAGTGTAAACTTATAGGTAATAATTTTCCCCCGGAGGTGGCAGCATGAAGGGGATTGGCACCGATATTATTGAAATCGAAAGAATTGAACTGGCCGTCAGCCGTTCCGGCCAACAGTTTTTGGACCGGGTTTTTACCCCGGCGGAGCAGGAGCACTGCAAAGGCAAGGTGCAATGCCTGGCCGGTCGCTTTGCCGCCAAAGAGGCCATACTAAAGGCCCTGGGCGCCGGGCTGCGGGAAATGCGCTGGACCAATATTGAAATTTTGCCTAATTACCTGGGCAAACCCGAAGTAAAACTGACAGGACCCGCCCTGGAGCTGGCAGAAAAAATGGGGATTGCCAGGGTGCTGGTCAGCATCTCCCATGACCGGGGCAGGGCAGTGGCCTTTGCAGTGGCCGCAGGGAAGGAAGGGTAACGACAATGCGCATCGCAACAGAAAAAGAAATGAAAGAAATAGACCGGCGGGCCATGGAACAGTTCGGCATTCCCGGAATTGTCCTGATGGAAAATGCCGGACTGCGGGTGGTGGAGGTCATTCAGGAGCTTTTTAAAGAAGTCAAGGGGAAAGTCTTTTCCATTCTGGTGGGCAAGGGCAATAACGGGGGAGACGGCCTAGTGGTGGCCAGGCATCTCCACAACCGGGGGGCCCAGGTAAAGGTATTGCTGTTGGCAGACCCCGAGGAGTTCCAGGGGGATGCCCGGGTCAACCTGACTATTTGGCAGCGGATGGGGCAACCCCTTTATCAAGTGCACCAGGTCAACGGCATCAATATGGTTAAGGTGGCACTGCTTAATACCGACATGGTTGTGGATGCCCTCTATGGCACCGGGTTCTATGGCAGTGTTAATGAAAAGGTGTCGCGGGTCATCGAACTTATCAATGCCAGCCGTGTCCCGGTGCTGGCGGTGGATATTCCTTCGGGATTGGAAGCAGATACCGGGCGGGCCAACGGCCCTTGCATCCGGGCCCACCACACCGTTACCTTTGGTTTGCCCAAAATTGGCCTGGTGGTGGAACCCGGGGCCGGCTATGCGGGTAAACTGCACGTGGTGGACATTTCCCTGCCCAAAACCTTAACCGAAAGTAAGGATATTGCCCGGCAGCTTCTGACCCGGGAGATGATTGCCCCCTGGTTTAAATCCAGACAATCCGAGGCACACAAAGGCACCTACGGCAGGGTGCTGGTGGTGGCCGGTTCCCGGGGCATGACCGGGGCAGCCCGCATGGCAGCCAAGGCAGCCCTCCGGGCCGGGGCCGGGCTGGTTACCCTGGCCCTGCCGGAAAGCAGCCAGCCCGTAGCAGCCGCCGCCATCGATGAAGCCATGACCCGGGGGCTGCCCGAAACTCCAGCTGGAACCCTGGCCCTGGCAGCCCTGGAACCCATCCTGGCCGCCTGCGGCTCGGCAGACGTCCTGGTTACCGGTCCCGGCATCGGCAGTCACCCGGAAACCGTTGAACTGATACGGACGCTGCTGCCCAAGTTGACCATTCCCGTCGTCCTAGACGCAGACGCCATCAATGCCGTAGCCGGTGCCGCCGACCTTCTGGCAAAACTGCAAGTACCCGCCATCCTCACTCCGCACCCCGGAGAAATGGGCCGTTTGTTGGATCTCCCGGTGGCGGAGGTGCAGGAAAACCGGCTGGATTTTGCCAGGGCAGCGGCTAAAAAGTGGAACCTGGTGGCGGTCCTGAAGGGAGCCCGCACAGTCATCGGAGCCCCGGACGGCAGCCTTTATATCAACCCCACCGGCAACCCCGGCATGGCAACTGCCGGCAGCGGCGACATCCTGGCAGGCCTCATCGCCGGCCTGCTGGCCCAGGGCTTTTCGCCCGAACAAGCCGCAGCCGCCGGCGTCTACCTCCACGGCTCCGCCGGCGACCTAGCCGCCGACCGGCTGGGCCAGCCCAGCACCATAGCGGGGGATATTCTGGAGTTTTTACCCAAAGCCATGCAAGAATCATGGGGACGGTTCTCCTGAGTCTTTTTTGCTCATGTAAATTAAGTAAATAAATTGTTTATGTTATTTTTCATCTTAGCCAAGGATTAATTAAGAAAGTATAGAAAAAAGATTTATAATTTATTTTTGCTTTTTAAGGCTTAAAGATTACTTGAGCATTGGGGTGAGAACATGCCAAGACAAGCCAGACAGAGCAGTGAAACCGGGATTTATCATATCATGCTGAGGGGCATAAATAGACAGAGCATATTTGAAGACGATCATGATAGGGAAAAATTTTTGCAGGTAATTAATAAATACAAGGAAATAAGTATGTACCAGGTGTTTGGATACTGCTTAATGGATAACCATATACACCTTCTACTGAAAGAAGGTAAGGAACCTTTAGCCACTACAATGAAAAGAATTGGTGGCTGTTATGTATATTGGTATAATATGAAATATGAACGTTGTGGACATTTGTTTCAAGACAGGTATAAGAGTGAACCGGTCGAGGACGATAATTATTTATTAAATGTATTAAGATATATACACCAAAATCCACTAAAAGCAAAATTGGTTAATCATATACAGGAATACAGATGGAGCAGCTATGGTGAGTACCTTAGTGAAAAGAGAATCATTGAGTCGGCAGTAATATTTGATATACTTTCATCAGAAGGAATTAGTAAAGCTAAGGGTATATTTGTTGATTTTATGGTGCAAAGCGATGACAGCTCATTTCTCGATATAAATGAAAAGAAAAAAATAACAAAAACAATTTATTTACT
>JAMCWI010000123.1 GCA_023481335.1 Bacillota bacterium
CAGCAGGTGTGAAAAGGGCCAGCCGGTAATGAAAATAGTGGACAACCTCTCTCCTCTGGCCATCTTCATGCATGCGCCCGGGGGTTTCCCCGGGGACCGGTTAAATAAGGGCGGCCTCATTACAATGGTGTGGGAAAACAACCAGTTTACCGGCCGCATTGCAGAGTCCGGTGTTTATGGGGGCCGGACCCGGATTATTGTAAAAACCCTGAGCTATCCGGGGGGCTTCCTGCAAATGAGAAAGGTGGTCCTGGCCCTGGAAGGCGGGACGGTTTCCGGGTGTATTGTGCCTGCAAAATCCCTGGTGACCAGGGAAGGGCAGGAGGGCCTGTATATAATGAACAAAAGCCGATCCATATGGGTTCCGGTCAGGGTGGAGGGGGTAGTCAACGATATGGCAGCCGTTTCCGGAGACCGGGTTTCTCCGGGAACCCGCTATGTGGTGAATCCCCACGGGATTTTCAACCGGGGCCCGGGTGGGTGAAATGGGTGAAGGTGAAGTTGATCAAATGGAAGGGCCGGTCATAAGGGAGAATCTGTCCAGGCTGCGGGCAGAAATTTTCACTGCCGCTGTAAAGGCGGGGCGCAATCCTGCCGATATAAAAATAATAGCTGTTTCTAAAAACGTATCCAAAGACAGGATCCGGGAGGCGCTGATTGAAGGTGTAACAGACCTGGGGGAGAACAGGGTACAGGAACTACTCACCAAGCAGCCCAATTTCGGCCCCGGGATTCGGTGGCACCTGATAGGCCACCTGCAGACAAATAAAGTAAAGTCGGTTGTGGGGAAAATAGTCCTGATCCACTCCCTGGATTCATGGCGGCTGGCCTGTGAAATCGACAGCCGGTCCAGAGAGGCCGCCCTTATTTAACCGGTCCCCGGGGAAACCCCCGGGCGCATGCATGAAGATGGCCAGAGGAGAGAGGTTGTCCACTATTTTCATTACCGGCTGGCCCTTTTCATACCTGCTGATTTTTCCGTCGCCCCGGCCGGCGCTTTCAGCACCATTCAACTGTTTTCCCGCAATTTCCAGGATATCCAACTGGCCCGGGTTCAATACGCCCTCCAGGCCGTCGGTCTGGCGAATTACCACGCCGGACCTGGGAGCCCTGATCAGCGCTGATCTGACCGAAGCCCCGGAATCACCGGCCAGGGTCTTTACCTCGGCGATGCTTTCACCGGGCCTGACCCTTTCCCCTTCCTGTACCAGCATACTAAGCTGGCCGCCAGCCGGAGAGGTGATCACAGTCTCATCTCTTACCAGTATCCCCTCGGCCGGGTACAGCTTTTTAAGCTCCCCCATCCGGAGCGCTTCGGTCTGGTAAGGCCTGACCAGAGGCCAGATATGGAAAACCAGTATGTATAGGATGAACACTCCGCTGAAAAAAAGTATTAATTTCAAAAACTGATATTTAACACTTCTTTTTCTGGGTGCCCTGGTACCTGCTTCAGACATTTCCGGCACCCCTATTCATATCATACCGCTTCCGGGCAATTAGAGTCATTTTTGGATATTCGACGGTCAAACATTAATTCCTGCGAAAAAAGCACCCCAAACATGGTGTTTTTAAAAAATAATTTAAATATTGCCTTCTGCAAACAATCTCATCCATGAAACAAACATTTATGCTTGCTGCCGGCATTGGATAAAAGTGTCGTTTTTTCTTTTTACTCTTTACTTTAACCGAGATCCCTGAACCTGTACCCAACCCCCTGACAGTTTCGATAAACTGCGGACAGCCGGGAATTTGCTCAAACTTTTGCCGTATGTGTCGGATATTATTTTAAAACCATCAGGGAAGCCATCCTCCCGCACTTTCCAGATTGGCCCCGGTACGAAAAAAACAGGTCCGGCCTGCAGGACGTGCACAGCCCGGTCTCCGCGATGGATTTAACCCCGGCGCCCGAAAGTATGGCCCGGTTTATCCCCGGCAGGTCAAGCTTCCACCGGCCCGTCCCGGCGGGACTGGTAAAGAGGGAGGGATCGAATCCACCACCGGCCACGGCGGAAATTACGGGTTGGTCAACTTCGTAACAGCAGGGGCCGATGGCAGGGGCTATAGCAGCCAGGCAGTCCCCCGGGTCGGCGCCGAAGACCGTTCCCATTGTTTCCAGCGCAGCCCCGGCTATCCCGGCCACGGTACCTTTCCATCCGGCATGTATAAGGCCTATGGCCCTTTTAACCGGGTCCAGTATCAGTATGGGAACGCAGTCGGCGTAATAGCTGGACAAAAGAATGCCGGGGCGGTCAGTTACCAGGGCGTCGGTTTCCGGAATGGCGCCGGGATAGTCCCGGGCCCCCCGGCCCCGGTCGGCTTCGGTAACCACATGCACCCGGTTCTTATGCACCTGCTGCCCGCACACCATGTCCCCCAGATCGGCGCCCAGGGCCCGGCAGGCCATCTTCCTGTTGTCCAGCACGGCCTGCTGAAAATCCCCGACGTGCATGGCAAGGTTAAGGGAGCTGTAGGGCCCCGAGCTCACCCCTCCGAGGCGGGTGGTGAAGGCATGACTGACCATGCCCGTGCCGGCTATTATATCAAAGGAAATATATTTAATATCACCGTGCGACTCAATGCTGTACCCGGTCAAAGATCGATTCCCCAATCTCGAAAATAGCTGTAAGCTATAAGCTTTTTGGAGTATTAGCCCTTTTAACTCATTTTTTCCAATAACCCGTTAAGGTCATTCAACTGTCTCATAATGGCGGAATAGTCACCCTGGCCCTGCCCTTTTTCCAGCAGTTTCTGAAGTTTGGCTGCCACACCGGCGTGGGTCTGGAGGACCTGCTCATCGGTGAAGACGATACCCGGAGTTATGTCAAAGGTTTCCAGCCACTGGGGAATCGTAGGATTCACCCCGAACCGCTCCTTTATAAGGCCGGCCAGTGTTCCGGCCGCATCGGGCTCGCCGTGCACCAGGAAAACATTGCCGGGGGTCGGTGTAAACCCGCCCAGCCAGTCCAGCAGGTCCTTCTGGTCGGCATGGGCGGAATACCCGTCAATTTTACGGATATCAGCCCTTACCTTCACGTCCTCGCCGTAGATGCGTATGAACTTGGCGCCTTCCAGCAGGAGGCTGCCCTTTGATCCCGGAACCTGGTAGCCCACAAAAAGAATGGTGCTCTCGGGCCTCCAGAGGTTGTGCCTGAGGTGGTGCTTAATCCTGCCGGCATCACACATGCCGCTGGCCGAAAGTATAACCGCCCCGCCTTTAAGGTTGTTTAGGGCAACGGACTCCTCGGTGGTCCTGGAATACTTGAGGTTAGGCATGTCAAAGGGATTCTCGCGCCGGCACATGACCTTTTTGGTTTCGTCATCAAAACATTCCTGGTGCATCTTGAATACTTCGGTGGCCGCAATGGCCATGGGGCTGTCAATGTACACGTCCATGGGGGGAAAGCTCCCCTCCCTGACCAGCTGGTTGATGTCATACAGGAGGTCCTGGGTGCGTTCCACGGCAAAGGCGGGTATGATCAGGTTTCCTCCCTTGCGGTACGTTTCCCATATAACTTGGTGAAACATTTCCATCCTGTTGCTGGTGTCTGCGTGCAGGCGGGCCCCATAGGTGGACTCCATAAAAACATAGTCAGCCTCGGCCACCATGGAGGGGTCTTCCACAAAAGGCTTTCCCCGGCTCCCCAGGTCCCCTGAAAAGACCAGCTTGGTCTGTTTGGCGCCCTCCCGGACCCATATCTCCAGTATGGAGGACCCAAGTATATGACCGGCGTTGATAAAGCGGACCTGAATTTCGGGAGTCAGGCTAAAGGTCTCACCGTAGGAGACCCGGTGGAATTTGCGCAGGCTGTCCCGGGCCTCGTCTGCGGTGTATATAGGCAGGACCAGCGGCCTGTCCGCCCTCCTGTTCTTCCGGTTAAGCCTTTCAACCTCCATCTCCTGTATGTACCCGCTGTCAGGAAGCATCACCGCGCAGAGGTCCACCGTGGCCGAGGTGGCAAATATCTTGCCGTTAAAGCCGTTCTTAATGAATTTGGGAATAAGGCCGCTGTGGTCGATATGGGCGTGGGTAAGCAGGATGTGATCAACCGATCCCGGGTCCACGGAAAATTTCTGGTAGTTCCGTTCTCTTAATGCCCTTGTGCCCTGGAACATTCCGCAGTCCACCATAACCCTGGTAAATCCGGTCTCAATAAGAAAACTGGAACCGGTAACCGTTCCGGCCGCACCTAAAAATCTTAATTTCATCCTTTTTCTCCTTTTATGAGATAATTACTAATTCCCCCTGATCTGCTTAATTCCTTCCTGAAAAGACATTTTCCCTTTTAATTCTGCGGGCTGCCTGAACCCTGATCCCTTGACATCAAAAAGAGAAAAGCTTAATGTTAATGGTGTGGAAGGAGGGAACCGGTATGCCCATATATGAATTCAAATGCCAGTCCTGCGACCGCAGGTTTGAAAAATTATGCAGCCTGGGGGAAACCGGGGAAAACCTGGAATGTCCCCGGTGCGGGGCAGCCCGCCCCGGCCGGGTGATGAGCGGCTTTACCTCCAGGAGCTCCGGAAAGGATAATTTTGCAGGGTCCGGAAGCCCGGGCGCTTCCGGGTGCAGCGGATGCTCATCCACCAACTGCGGGTCCTGCGGGCATTAAAAGGACGTCGGTCGTCAGACGTCAGTCGTAAGTATATAATGCATTTGACTTGGTCAAATGCTTTTTTTATCCACAGTAATTATAAAAGCATGTTTTAATGTACATGAATAAAAGACACTGGACCAATGTCCAATGTCTTCAGACATAACTGTTTTTAACAATCTTTATCTCAAAGTCAATAATATAAAACTGTCCGCCAATTAACTTACGTCTGACGACTGACGACCGACGTCTACTAACGGAGGCACTCAAAGAACACGTCATCCACGGCAACGGCATTGTTATTGCCGCTTTCCGGAATGAAGATGAAGCGCACCTCCAGGGTCCTGGTCCCGGGAGGGGTCAGCCCTGTGGTGAGGCTGTACTGTATAAAGTTCTCGGGCACATTATCTTCCGTGTACTCCGGGTCGGCGGTGCCGATCAGCTGACCGGCGGCGTTATAGAAGAAAACCCTGGTCTGGAAGCGGAAATTGCTGCCGGGGGGAACCTGGGGTATCTCCCTAATCCAGAAGGCCAGCCGGTAGAGCCTTCCGGGGGTGCCCGGTATTGTCTGGGTGAGCCTGGCCTCACGCCTGGGGTTGGTTCCCATCCGCGCCGAGTACCTACCCGAATGGCGGATGAATTCCTGGCGCGAAACATTCACTCCCTGCCAGCCCGGCGGGGGGGAATCGGGATTGGGCCAGACCTCGAAGCCGCTGTTCTCCAGCAGGCTGACCCCCGGCTGGCAGCCCGTGGGCGGCTGGGTGGTGGGCGGCGCGGTGGCGCCCGCACGGGTGATTACAATGGTGGTTGAAACAAAGCGGTTCCTCAAACCCTGTGCCCAGTTGAATCCACGGATGGTTATGGTCTGAGGCGCCACCAGGTTGCCCTGCCGGTTTCGCTGGTCCCAGGTGGCCCTGAACACCTGGCTCTCCCCCGGTTGGAGGGTTACAGTGGCAGTGACCTGGGTGAATACCTGTCCCTCGGACCACCTCCAGACAACTGTTCCGTCTTCCCGCACGGCCTCAAAATCAAACCTCTGGCCGGTTGTGTAGGAAAGCCTCCTGGTGGTTGCTGTGTTGTTTATTTTTATAAGGGTTATATTTACCGGCTCACCCCGCCTGTACCTGTTTCTGTCAGTAACGATCACGTACAGCAGCCCATCTATGACCCTGCTGTTTATACTGCGGTTTCCGTCCCCGGTGTCTACCCCCTCCAGGCTTGCCACAAGGGTTTGCCCGGCAAATATTGTGTTGGGGTCTGCAATCTGGTTCATTTCCACCAGGTTCTGCACGGTGGTTCCCAGTTCCCGGGCGATGGAGGACAGGGTGTCGCCTGGCTTCACCGTATAAAACTGCGGCAATGTTATAAACCTCCTTTCACTGGGGCAATAATGATAGTCCATAATATGTGGCCCCGCTGGAAAGGGTTCTTATAAACAAAAACCGCCCTGGACAGGCGGTGTGCAAGCAATATGAAAAAGTTTTTCTTCGATCACCAGTCAACCAGCACTACCCGGCCCGACTCCAGGGAGGCCCCCACATCGATGACCCGCTGGTTGGCCGATCCACGGAATACCAGCTTCAAGTCCCGCTGATCGTGAATGTAGGGGCCGTCCACCAGGATGTCGGAATTATAAAGGAGGATTTTTACCCGTTCGTCCTCCCCGGCCATATCCCTGACCTGCTCCCAGGTATATCCGGTATAAGTGATCACGTCCTTCCCCATTTCCTTTGCCCTGAGGGCCAATTCCCCCAGGGGGCCGGCCTGCAGGAAGGGGTCCCCCCCGGTGAGGGTTACACCCTGCAGCAGTGGGTTTGAACGTATACCGTCGAGTATTTCTTCAACGGTTATCTCACGGCCCCCCGCCGGGTCCCAGGTTTCGGGGTTGTGGCAGCCCCGGCAGTGATGGGAGCATCCCTGGGCAAAAATAACGTAGCGCAGGCCGGGGCCATCCACCACACTTTCCCCGGACACCCCGGCAATGCGGATTGCATCCATAAAAATAACCCCATATCCCAAAGTGAGAGGTTTTGAAATCAGAGCTGAATACTGAGGGCTTCACAGCTGACGCTAAAAGCCGGCCCAACGGGCCTCTTTACCTGGAACCTCACCCTCCGCCGCAGTTGTGGTCCGGTGAAATTCCGGTAATGCCCTCCTGAATCTTGGCATTTACCCTGTCCACTATCTCGTGAAAATGCGTCCTGGCCTCGTAATATTCCCTCACCAGGCCATTGGCCATGGCCTTTTCTTCTACCTCTTTCAGCATTTTCATGTGTTCCTCTGTCAAATCCTGCCCCTGCATTCTCATCCTGTAGTAGGACTGCTGAAGGTTCTGAAATTCGCTGATGGCCTTACTGGCATTGGGTTCGGCCGAGATTGCCTGCTCGGACTTCTGCAGCATTCCGTATTCCTCGGACCTGGCAATCCCCCTGCCCAGGTCCAGAGCCTGATCATAAATCGACAATATAAACACCTCCGTTAAGGTTATTCTCCGGAAACCCGGGAAAATCCTTCCTTATCCGCGCCTTCATTCTTATCCTGAACCCCCATTATCTTTTTCCGGAAAGAGCCATTTATAGTCTGTATAATTCTCTGTGTTCTCTATGGCTAAAAATTATTAGCATTCGGGTCAGCCCCCCCAATTCCCAATTCCCAATTCCCAATTCCTAATTCCCGTTTTTTTTACGTCCCCTCACCACGGCCACCGCCAGCAAAACAGTGGGGATAAGATATTCAAAGATGAAAGAAAATGGGGGCCAGCCCTTGACGATATACCCCACTATCTCCTGGGAGTTTGCGGCCACCTCTATAGAAAGGGCCGCCAGTATCACCCCCACCGGCAGCACCAGAGGCCGGTAGTCCCTCAGGTTGGCCAGCTGTGCTGCTCCCAGTACTGCAGCGTAATAGAACAGGGCTATTTTTCCATACATACCGATGACATTCATGGCTATAAGCAGGGATTCCAGGCGCTCCAGAAAATTGGCAACGCTTATCTGCCTAAACAGTGAGTATGTGGGAAAGGTCATGCGGGCCACCGTGGAACCGAATACGGCAGTGTTGGTTACGGCATCTGCGGCAAGGATCACCCCCACGGAAATTACTGCAAGAATAGCGCAGCGGCCTCCTGCACCGGGCCTGGCCAGGTATGGAAGAAACATGGCCAGCAGGATAATCTCGCCCCGCCAGCCTATGGGGTCAAGGGTGGCTTTGATTACCGGTGCAACACCGTTTTCCAGAAATGGTAAAAGGTTTACAAATTCAAAATCTCCGGCGTTAAGCGCGCCCGTTACGAAATAGAGCGCAATAATCACCGGAACGGTAAGTTCCATTATCCTGGCCAGCACCTCCAGCCCTCCCCTGACAGTCCAGGCGCAGAGAAAAAGCAGAAGGACATGAAAAACCATCAGTGGGGTCCGGGGCATGACCAGAGTCACCAGCAGCTCTCCGAATTCCCGTACAATATAGCTGTTGGTATGCAAGAAAAAGAAAACGTAAAGAAGCCCCACTATTTTGCCCGGCCAGGACCCGAAGACGGTCTGCAGGTACTGGATTATTGTCTGGCCGGGAAATTTTTTTCCCAGGATGGACAAAACCAGTGCCAGGTAAATACCCGGCAGGGTGGCCAGCAGGGGGGCCAGCCAGGAGTCCCTTTGGGCCGCCTGGGCAGTTATGGCGGGCAGGAATATAACCGATGTGGCGGCCACCAGGTTTATCAGCAGGTAGACCGTTTGGGCACAGGATATTTTTCCCCGTTCCAGCATGATCTCGGCTTATCCTTCTTTCGGTAACGCCAGCGGGCATCCCGGCGAAAATTTACTGCACAGGTTATGATGCCCTTTAACCACTTTTATATGTCGATCCTGGCCGGAGTACCCGCTGGTTGGATTCCCTGACAGAAAAGAATAAAAATGCCGTCTCTGTCGGATATTAAAAACAGTTTCACAATTTTTACCGGAGGCTTGGAAAATGCCGCGGTTTTTTAAAAACCTTATTAAAAAGGCCCCGCAAAAAAAACCCGCCCCCCCGGCGGCAAACGGAAGGAACAGGCCGGACCCGGGCCAGCCCCCCTGCAGCAAGGAAGATTTAATAAAAACACCAATATCTACGAGCCTTGACAGCAACCTGGATACGCTGAAAAACATCCTCAGCCACAACAATGATGTAGTTTTCAGGCGGTTCCGGCTGGGTATGGGTAACCAGGCCGAGGCCGCAGTCATTTATGTTGACGGCATGATCCACAAGGCCATAATCAACAACGATATAATGAAGCCCCTGATGCTGGAGTCCCGCATGGCCGGGAACAACACCCCGGGGAAAGGCCTGCTGGAGCTTATAAAGGACTTTACCATCAGCGTATCCGAGGTGAGGGAAGCCCGCAGCATGGATAAGGTTGTGGCTGGTGTTCTGTACGGCGACGCAGCGCTGTTAGTCGACGGGCTTGACACTGCCCTGGTAATGGATGTCAAGGGTTGGAATTCCCGGGCGGTAGAGGAGCCCCAGTCCGAAATACTGGTGCGGGGCCCCCGGGAGGGATTCACCGAGACCCTGCGCGTCAATACCACCCTCATTCGCCGGCGGCTGAGGAGCCCGAACCTTGTTTTTGAGGATCTCAGCATTGGGCGGGTCAGCCACACCGGAGTCATCATGGTATATCTAAGGGGCATCGCCAGCACGGACATGGTGGCCGAGGTAAGGAGCCGCCTGCAGCGGATAAACATCGACGGGATCCTGGAAAGCGGCTACCTGGAGGAGTTTATAGAGGACAGCCCGTATTCCCCCTTTCCCCAGGTGGCCCACACCGAACGCCCGGACCGGGTAGCCGCGTCCCTGCTGGAGGGGCGGGTAGCCATCCTCACCGACGGCACACCTTTCGCCCTGATCGTGCCGGCGGAATTTATCACCTTTATGCAGTCCCCCGAGGACTATTACGAGCGCTATATGCTGGGCACCGCCATCCGCTGGCTGAGGTATTTTACCTTTGCCATGTCGCTGCTCCTGCCCTCTCTCTATATAGCCGTCACCACCTTCCACCAGGAGATGATCCCCACCCGGCTGATTATTTCCCTTGCCGCCGCACGGGAAGGGGTGCCCTTCCCGGCCTTTGTGGAAGCCCTGATAATGGAGTTTACCTTCGAGGCCCTCAGGGAGGCAGGCATCCGCCTGCCCCGGGCGGTGGGCCAGGCGGTAAGCATAGTTGGTGCCCTGGTCATCGGCCAGGCAGCGGTGCAGGCAGGGGTGGTATCGCCCCTGATGGTTATCGTGGTGGCCATTACCGGAATAGCCTCCTTTTTAAGCCCGGCCTTCAACATGGCCATAGCCATACGCTTTCTGCGCTTCCCCATGATGATTCTGGCCGCCACCCTGGGCCTTTTCGGGGTGATGGTGGGCGTTTTGGCCATTCTTATACACCTTTCCGGGCTCAGATCCTTCGGGGTGCCCTACCTGGCCCCCCTGGCCCCATTTCACCCGGGGAACATGAAGGACGTTGCGGTGCGGGCCCCTTGGTGGGCCATGGACAGAAGGCCCTCTGAAACCGGCAGCCTGAACCCCCGCCGGCAGGCCCCGGGAATGAAGCCTTCCAAACCTGATCCCGGCGGAAAAAAGGGGGGTGAGCGGGGATGATCAGGATTTTATTGACCCTCCTGCTTCTTGGAGTTATCGCCACCCAGCAGGGCTGCTGGGACCACAGGGAGGTGGAGCGGCTGGGGATAGTTATGGCCACCGGGGTGGACCTGGCCCCGGAGGGGCGGGTCAGGGTTATAGTGCAGAATATAAACCCGGGAGCCCTGGGCAAGGGAATGGCGGGGGGAATGGGTGGAATAACCGGGACGTCAAATAAACCGTACCTCAACCGCAGCATCGAGGGGGAAACCATGTTTGATGCCATCCGGGAACTTTCCCGGCAGACCCCCCGCCAGCTTTTCTTCGCCCACAACCAGGTCATCCTCATCTCGGAGAAACTGGTTCGGGAAAGGGGAGTGAGAGAGGTGATGGACTTTTTCGAGCGCAACCCGCAAATCCGGCGCACTACCTGGCTCCTGGTGGGGAAGGGAGACATGAACGCACTGATGGACGAGCCGGGCCGGCTTGAAGGAAGCCCGGCCCAGCGCATTTTCGGCATCATCAGTGAGCGGGAGCTCTCCTCCCAGTACGCTGCGCAGAGGCTGGGGGACTTCCTGGAAACAATGGAGAGCGAGAGCACCCAGCCCTATACCGCCGTTCTTGAGAGGATTCCCAACAAGGCTGTAACTGAAGAACACAAGAACAGGCTGGCCGAGGGGCATATAGCAGAGCCCCACCAGAACATGATTATCAACGGCACCGCCGTATTCCGCCGGGACAAGATGGCAGGGTGGCTTAATTCAAAGGAAAGCCGGGGCCTTCTGTGGATAAGGGGAAAGGTCAAGGGGGGTATTATCGAAATCCCCGGCCCGGAAGGCAAAGGCGGGAGTATCTCCCTGGAAATACTCCGGTCAAAGACCAAAATGAAGCCCGAGCTAAGGGACGGCAGTATATACATGTCGGTATCCATCAAGGAGGAAAGCAACCTCGGGGAAGCCACCGTGCCCCTGGACCTCACCAAGCCGGAAATTGTAAAGGAACTGGAAGATATTCAGAACCAGGCCATCCGGAAAGAAATAGAATCAGCCCTGACCAGGGCCCAACAGGATCTCCGGGTGGACGTGTTTGGATTCGGTGAGGCGGTGCACCGCCAATACCCCCGGCAGTGGAAAGAAATGAAGAAAAACTGGCAGGACCTGTTTCCCGCGGTACAGGTGGAGGTTGAGGTGGACAGCAAAATCCGCCGCACCGGAATGATTACCAAGCCGCCGGAACCCAAACAGAAATAATATGTTTATAGGGAGGAACCCAGGTGATTTTTCTGGCCAGCCTTATATTTATTGCCATTATTGCCTTTGAGGCCCCGGACCTGATTAAAAAAAAGATGTGGCGGGAACTTACCGCCTTTGGTGTGCTGATGTTAATCGGCATGTTTTACAGCTACGGCCAGATACTGGACCTGCCCCTGCCAAACCCTACCAAAGGCATAATGGCAATATTCAAACCGGTCAGCCAGTACCTGGAAAAGCTTCTGTCCTGAGCGCCAGTTTTACCGGAGGAACCGTCATGCTGGAAAAAGGCAAAATTTCTCCCCGGCAGGCCGCGTGGCTTTTAATTGCCTTTCTGATGGGAAGCGCCATTCTGCTCATCCCATCGGCTGTTGCCTCAACGGCCCGTCAGGACGCCTGGCTGTCAATGATACTGGCCTTGATTGCCGGCCTTGGCATAGCCGCCGTCTATACCTCCCTGTCCGGGAGATTTCCCGGGCAGAACTTTATACAGTTGAGTGAAATTATTTTGGGAAGGTATGCGGGCAAGACTGCCGGGCTGGCCATGATCTGGTTCGCCCTGCACCTGGGCAGCCTGGTGCTGAGAAATTTCGGGGATTTTCTTACCATAACCATCCTCCAGCAGACCCCCATGGTGATGATCAACGCGGTGATAATACTGCTGGCGGCCCAGTCTGTAAAGATGGGGCTGGAGAATTTATCCAGGGTGAATGACCTGCTTATTCCGCCCATGATCTTTTTCTTATTGATGATAACCCTTCTTGCCATACCGGAAACAGAGTTCACAAGGCTTCTGCCGGCCATGGAAAACGGTCTGAAGCCGGTGGTGGCGGGGGCACTTACGGCCACCGGCTTTCCCTTTGCCGAAACCTTTCTTTTTACCATGATCATACCATATGTAAGCCCGTTCCACAGGGCAAAAAGGGCCCTGTGGATGGGAATCCTAGCCGGGGGCCTGCTTTTGACAATTATTATCCTTCGGACCATCCTGGTGCTGGGACCTGCGGCCACAGCCAGGTTCTGGTATTCCGTACTGGAATCGGTGAAAATGATTGATATTTTTAACATTATCCAGCGCATCGAGTCCATAGTTATTATTTTTTGGATAGGTTTCGGTTTTATGAAAATAACAGTCTGCCTGTACGCCTTCGTGCTGGGGCTGGCCCAGTGGCTAAACCTGAAGGACTACAAACCCATTGCCATGCCGGCAGAAGCCTTGTGAACTCTGTTTCCGGTATGGCAAGAAGGGT
>JAMCWI010000118.1 GCA_023481335.1 Bacillota bacterium
TGAAGTATCTGTGGAAAAGTAAGGGTTTCCGGTGCCGCCGGCAAATATGACCACCCTCCCCTTTTCCATGTGCCTGATCGCGCGACGGCGTATATACGGTTCGGCGACTTCCCGCATTTCAATGGCGGTCTGGGTGCGTGTGTCTACACCGTGTTTTTGCAGGGCGTCATGCAGCGCCAGGGAGTTTATTACCGTGGCGAGCATCCCCATATAATCGGCGGTGGCGCGGTCCATTCCCTTGGCGCTGCCGGCCACACCGCGCCAGATATTGCCGCCGCCCACTACGACAGCCACCTGCACCCGGCATTCCGCTACATCCCTGATCTGGCGGGCAATCGAGCTAACCACTTCCGGGTCGATGCCGTAACCCAGGGAGCCGGCAAGCGCTTCACCACTCAACTTCAAAACAATGCGCCTGTACTTTGGAGCTACCATATCCGGGCAATTACCTCCATCCCAAGGTATTCTACAACTTCATAAAAACTCCTTTTCGGGCGCCTATTTCTTTACAGCAGCCGCCACTTCCGAAGCCAGGTTCGATTCTTTCTTTTGCAGGCCTTCACCCAGCTCAAAGCGCATAAACCGGCGAACATTAATATTTTCGCCTATCTTGGCGATATTCTCGGTGAGGTATTGCTGCACGGTGACATCCGAATTTTTGATGAAGGGCTGCTCTAAAAGGCAGAATTCTTTAAAATATTTTTCGATCCGGCCTTCAACCATTCGCTCGACAATTTTCTCCGGTTTCCCCTCATTTAAAGCCTGTGCCCTTAAGATCCCTTTTTCCTTAGTGATGGTTTCGGCCGATACTTCTTCTCTCCTTACATATTCCGGCTTTGAGGCTGCTATCTGCATGGCAATGTCCCGGACGAGCGCCTTAAATTCGTCCGTCTTTGCGACAAAATCGGTCTCACAGTTGACTTCCACCAGCACGCCGATCCGGCCGGCCCCGTGTATGTATGACTCAATCAGGCCTTCTGTTGCGATCCGCCCGGCCTTTTTAGCCGCTGCCGCCAGACCCTTTTCCCGTAAATAGTCCACCGCCTGCTCCATATCCCCTCCGGATTCGGACAGGGCTTTCTTACAGTCCATCATGCCCGCCCCGGTCCGCTCCCGCAGCTCTTTTACCAGACTCGCAGGTACTGACATGTTATCCCTCCTCGTATCAGACAATTTTCCCGTATTACCCTATTTTACCCTATTTTTTCTTTCCACAAACATCAATTGGGATGTGTGATGTGGGCCTCTCAAACAAAAGGCAGGGGTCGCCCTTGATAGAAAAACCCCCGCCCGGCATTTGTTATTCCGCTAACTGCTCTCCTTGTTTGCCCTCGAGGGCAGCCTCGGCCATTTTGCCCGTCAAAAGGCGCACGGCCCTGATCGCGTCGTCGTTGCCCGGGATGATATAATCCACTTCGTCCGGGTCGCAGTTTGTGTCAACTATGGCCACTATAGGTATGCCGAGTTTGCGCGCTTCGGCCACTGCTATGCGCTCTTTCCGGGGATCAATTACAAAAATTGTACCGGGCAGCCGTTTCATGTTTTTTATGCCGCCTAAAAACTTGTTGAGCCGTTCCTTCTCATGCATCAACTCGGCTACTTCTTTCTTCGGCAGCACTTCCAGCGCTCCGCTCGCTTCCTTTTTTTCAAGCTCGTGCAAACGGTCGATGCGCTTTCTGATAGTCTGAAAATTGGTGAGCATTCCGCCAAGCCAGCGCTGGTTCACAAAAAACATCCCGCAGCGCTCCGCTTCCTCGCGCACAGCTTCCTGCGCCTGCTTCTTGGTACCCACGAAAAGGATAGTCTCACCGTCCATAACAAGCTGCTTGACAAAGTTGTACGCATCTTCTACCTTCTTGACGGTCTTCTGTAAATCTATAATGTAAATTCCGTTGCGGTCGGTAAAAATGTAGGGGGCCATTTTAGGATTCCAACGCCGGGTCTGGTGCCCGAAGTGAACCCCTGCTTCCAAAAGCTGCTTCATCGATATTACTGCCACTATTACACCTCCTTCCCCCTTGCGGTTTTTCCCTCCGTTTCCCTCATCTTCGGGCAAGACCCATAAGAGGTATGGGGACACACCCCAATTTTTGGGCACCCTTGCCGGAATCAGCAAAACGTGTGTAATCACACCAAGTTGTATTCTACCATAAAAAAAAGCCCGGCGCAAGGCGGGCTCCCAAAAAACTCGGCCGTCGGTCGTCAGACTTGTTGGAATTCGGTTTGAGCTGAATTCCTTCTATTCCGATGGTCTAAGGTATGGGGACACACCTTCCGGGTTATCAATAATTGATTATCTTATTCTTCATGCACAAAGAACCGGCTATATGTTACTTCCGATACCTCCAGCGAAGGAATGTCACAGAGAAATGGGGACACACCTTCTTGGTTGTCAAAATATCTCAACCATTGTCTTTCATCCATATATGATGCGGTATTGCGTGCGTCTGATTTCTGAGCGAAGGAATGTCCCCGATGTGGCGTCAGTGCTGCTTTACCCTTTTTAGTTCTTCCAACAGGTGGTCATTCAGCACCCTGATATAGGTACCCTTCATCCCGAGTGACTTGGACTCGATAACACCGGCGCTCTCGAATTTTCGCAAAGCGTTTACGATTACGGACCTGGTTATACCGACCCGGTCGGCAATTTTGCTGGCGACCAGCAGGCCCTCTTCACCTTCGAGCTGTTTAAAAATATGTTTTACCGCGTCAAGTTCGGAATAGGAAAGGGTCCCCAACGCTACCTGCACGGCCGCCCTTTTGCGAGCCTCTTCTTCTATTTTTTCCGACTTCGCCCGCAGTATTTCCAGTCCTACCACCGTAGAGCCATACTCGCCGAGGATAAGGTCCTCGTCGGTAAAATGAGATCCGAACCTGGCCAGGATTAGCGTGCCCAGGCGCTCACCCGACCCCACAATGGGGATCATCGTCGTTACCTTGTTATTGAAACGGCACCTTTTGTCATTGTAAAAGACGCAGGCGTTTGCTATCTGGCACAGATTCGCAAAAGTTTCGTTAATTCTCAACAGGTTTTCGTTATAATCTTCGGGAAAGCTTCCGACGCCCTCCACCAGATCCCGCATTATGTCACAGGCCAACCCTCTAAGATAAGAGAAGCCGAGGACTTTGCCATTTTTGTTAAGAATATATATACTTGCATTGATATTTTCACTTAACACTCCGGCAACCTCGTTGAAATCAACGGTCCGCCCAGACTTTTGAAGCAATTTGTTAATAGCCCGGGTTTTCGCAAGTAGAGCTTCCATCCCATCGCTCCCCCATATTGTTATAAAATGTAGCGGCTAAGATCCTCATTCTTAACAATTTCACCGAGTTTCTCCTGTACCCGCCCCCTGTCTATCTCGACTTTCTGTCCGGCCATTTCCGGCGCATCGAAAGACAAATCCTCCAGAAGTTTTTCCAGGATGGTGTGCAGCCGCCGCGCACCGATGTTCTCGGTTTGTTCATTAACAGTATAAGCTATTTTTGCTATTTCGACAAGCGAATTTTCTGTAAATTCAACAGTAACGCCCTCTGTGGCCAATAATTCGACATATTGCTTGATTAAAGCGTTCCTGGGCTCAGTCAAAATCTGCTGGAAGTCGCCCTGGGTAAGGCTTTCCAGCTCAACCCGGATCGGGAACCGCCCCTGCAGTTCGGGGATGAGGTCGGAGGGCTTGGCTGTATGGAAAGCGCCGGCAGCGATGAACAGGATATGGTCTGTCTTTACGGGGCCGTACTTGGTTACAACTGTAGAACCCTCAACAATGGGCAAAATATCCCGCTGGACCCCGCCCCGGGATACGTCGGGACCATACCCCTCCCGGCCGGCAATTTTATCGATTTCATCCAGAAATACTATTCCGTCTTCTTCTGTCCGCCGGATCGCTTCGGCTGTCATTTCATCAATGTCGATCAGCTTTTGCGCCTCCACCTGAGTGAGGATCTTCCTGGCCTCGCTCACCGTCACCTTGCGCCGGCGCTTTTTTTTAGGTAGGAAGCCGCCAAGCATATCCTGGATGTTGATCCCCATTTCCTCCATGCCGGATCCCGTAAAAACTTCCAGGGTGGGGGGCTTGGCGTCTTCTACCTCAATTTCCAGGTATTCGTTTTCAAGTTCGCCCCTGGCCAGCTTTTCGCGTAAAGTATCGCGCTCGAAGTCTACTCTTGTAATTCTCTGATCTTGTCCCTTATCAGCCTGCTCATCAGCTTTCACCCCGCCGAACAGCATTTCGAACGGGTTCTTCGGCCCCGTCTCCTTTACCGGGTAAGGGGCCAGCAGTTCTATTATCCTCTCTTCGGCCATTTTGCCTGCTCTATCCTCCACGCGGGAGAACATTTCATGCCGGACCATCCGGATGGAGGTTTCCACCAGGTCGCGGATCATCCCCTCGACGTCACGGCCCACGTAGCCGACTTCAGTAAACTTGGTAGCCTCAACCTTGGTGAAAGGGGCCTTGACCAGCCTGGCCAGGCGGCGGGCGATCTCGGTCTTGCCGACGCCGGTGGGGCCAATCATTAAAATATTTTTGGGGATAACCTCGTCCCGCAGCTCTTCACTCATTTTTTTCCGCCGGTAGCGGTTGCGCAGCGCGACAGCCACCGATTTCTTGGCCTTGTGCTGGCTGACAATGTATTTATCCAGCTCTTCAACAATTCGCCGGGGGGTGAGATCTTCCATACCGGGTTCCTCCGTATCCATTAAATTTCTTCCACTATTATATTGTCGTTGGTATAAACACATATATCGGCAGCTATGGCCAGGGCCTCCCCGACCACTTCCTTCGCGCTGAGCGGTGTGTGCCGGGTCAGGGCTCTTGCGGCAGCCAGGGCATACGGACCACCGGAACCAATCGCCGCAATCCCGTCGTCCGGCTCGATCACTTCACCGGATCCGGAAATTATCAGGAGGTCGTCTTTACCGGCAACGATCAGGAGCGCCTCCAGGCGGCGCAAAATTTTGTCCGTGCGCCACTCCTTGGCAAGCTCCACAGCCGCCCTCTGCATATTGCCGTGATACTCCTCAAGCCTGGCCTCGAATTTTTCAAACAGGGTAAAGGCGTCGGCCACCGAGCCGGCAAAACCGGCCAGCACCCTTTCCTTGTATAGGCGCCTTATTTTTTTCGCTCCTTTCTTAATCACGGTGTTTTGCCCGAACGTAACCTGCCCGTCACCGGCAATCGCTGTTTTCCCGTCCTTTTTGACGGCTACTATGGTTGTTGCGTGAAACATGGCTCTCTTCCTTTCAATATCCAAAATTAGCACTTTGGCTGCCTCGCTTGCAAGCCGGAAGTAAATTATGTTTTTATTTCAAGATTTTGAAGTTTACCCTTGCCGCCTTCTTCCCGCCCCTGCTCCAGGGCTCGCGGGTGGGCTTCCCGGTAGACTTTTTTAAGCCTCTCAGCGGTGACGTGGGTATAAATCTGGGTACTGGAAATGCGGAGGTGGCCCAGAAGTTCCTGCACCGAGCGCAAATCCGCTCCCGCGTTCAAAAGGTGGGTTGCAAAAGAGTGGCGCAGGGTATGCGGGCTGATTTTACGATCCAGGCTGACCTTTTCCACGTACCTGTCAACTATCTTGCGCACACCCCGGACCGAGAGCCTGCCTCCCCGGTGGTTTAAAAATACCGCCCCCGGCGCTGCCTCCTTACCCGGTGTAACCCCGGCGAGAAGCCTTGGCCGGGCCTCTTTCAGGTATTTTTTAAGCGCCGCCACCGCATGTGATCCTATCGGCACAAGTCTTTCCCGGGCCCGCTTGCCGGTCACCCGCAGGTAGCCGGCTGAAAGGTCTAAATACCCGAGGTCCAGCCCTGCCAGTTCGCTAACCCTTATCCCACCGCCATAAAGTACTTCCAGGATGGCACGGTCCCGCACACCCAGGTGATGTCCTTCATCCGGCGCTTCCATCAGAAGCCTGGCTTCATTTTCATAAAGGAATTTGGGCAGCGGCTTTTGCCGCCTGGGTGTTGCCACGGCTGCTATGGGGTTGAGGGGGACCACCCCTTCCCGGGCCAAATAGCGGTAAAACGACCGCCAGGCCGCCAGGCGCCTTGCCGCAGTGTTGCGGGACAGGCGCCTGTTTTGCGCTTCGGCAAGGAAGCCGCGGAACAGCCGGTAATCTATATCACCGGGTTCTACGGCGTGATCCTCCTTTTTCAACTGCCCGGCAAAAAAATCAAGGCCGGCAAAAAGGTCTCTCTGGTAGGCCTCAATTGTCCTGGGTGAAGCGTTTTTTTCAACCTTGAGGTAGACCAGGAAATTATCTATATAAGAGTACATGACCTCCTCCACAAACGGGTAAGAAGAATAAGTTAATAAGACACTCATGCCGCAAGCGGCGCCATCAGAGGATGAAAAAAGCGTTTATCGTCTTTGGGGCAGCGCCATCCTGCTTGACTGCGCCTGCCCGGAGGGTTGGCGTTTGGGCCGCCCCGGGGGTTATCCTCCGCTCTCTTCGCAATTTTCAATTTGAATAAGAATTTATGATGATCACCGCGTATACAAAGTGCCCCGGCATACCTACGCGCTATTAGAGCCAATCTGCATGCCTGCACGCGCTATTAAACGCAACCAGTGCTCCGCGCCGCTGCGGATAATCCCCCGGACCGGCCTGCAGTTGGTACCGTTGGGGTTGGATAAAAAATTGGATAGAAATAGAATAAGTTAATAAGTTAAGGGGCCGACACCTTAAAAAAGCGGTCCAGGGCTTTCAGGGCCCGTTCCGCCAGGCGGCGGTTCTTTTCTTTTTTATCCCTGATTCTTTCTTCCAGCGGGGGAAAGAGTCCGAAAGTCACATTCATGGGCTGGAAGCGGCGCGGGTCGGCCGTGGTTATGTAACGGGAAAGCGAGCCGTGCGCTGTCTCCGGTGGAAAGACGACGGTGTCTTTTTCCAAAGTGAGGCCGGCGGCGTTTATCCCGGCCACCAGCCCGGATGCGGCCGATTCCACGTATCCTTCCACACCGGTCATCTGTCCTGCGAAGAAAAGCCCGGGGCGCTTTTTGCACTGGTACGTCGGCTCGAGCAGTACGGGTGAATTTATATATGTATTCCGGTGCATTACTCCGTAGCGGACAAAATCGGCTTCTTCCAGGCCCGGGATCATCCGGAATACCCGGCGCTGTTCGTCCCACTTCAGGTTGGTCTGAAATCCCACCATGTTGTAGAGGGTCCCGGCGGCGTTGTCCTGCCTGAGCTGCACCACGGCATGAGGCCGCCTGCCCGTGCGCGGATCGACAAGGCCAACAGGCTTCATGGGGCCGAAGGCCAGGGTTTCCCTTCCCCTGGCAGCCAGCGCTTCCACCGGCATGCATCCTTCAAAGTGCAATTCTTTTTCAAATTCCTTGCGGGGCGCCCGTTCGGCCTTCACCAGGGCATCCCAAAAAACCTCGTACTCCTCACGGCTCATGGGGCAGTTTAAGTAAGCCGCCTCCCCCTTGTCATAGCGGGATGAGCGAAAAACTCTTGCTTCATCAATTGAATCCAAAGTTACTATGGGGGCCACGGCGTCGTAAAAGTAGAGATATCCCTCGCCGGTAAGCGCCCGGATAGATGCAACCATGGCCTCGGAGGTCAGCGGGCCGGTGGCCAGGACAGTCACTCCGCCTGCAGGTATCTCGCCAACCTCCCGGCGGCGCACATTTACCAGAGGGTGCTCCTCCAGCCCGGCCGTCACGCATCGCGCAAAAAGAGAGCGGTCCACGGCAAGGGCACCCCCTGCCGGTACCCTGGTCCGGTCGGCGCAGCGCATGATCAGGGAGTCAAGGCGGCGCATTTCCTCTTTTAAGAGGCCAACAGCGTTTACCAGGCCCGCGGCGCGAAGGGAATTGCTGCAGACCAACTCCGCGAAATCCCCGGTATGGTGGGCCGGGGTAAGTTTTGCCGGCCGCATTTCAATAAGGTCTACTTTGACGCCTCTATTTGCAATCTGCCAGGCTGCTTCAGCCCCTGCCAGGCCCGCGCCGATTACAGTGACAGTCTCCACCGCCATGTCTTCACCTTTTTTCTAAAAGAGCGGTCAGCGGGGCGGCTGGACTCCGGCCCCTTCCTCTGCCCTGGCGCCGGCGCCTTTTTCCTTGCTCTTCCGCCTGCCGCTTTTGGCAGCTGGTTCCTCTTTACTGGTGCACTCGCCGCTGACGCAGCGCAGAACTGCCTTGCCGCTCGCAATTCTCTTCTTCACCATTAGGCCGCCGCACTTCGGGCACTTCTCTTTGGCCGGCTCATCCCAGGTTGTAAAATCACACTCCGGATAATGGCTGCAGCCGAAAAACTTCCTGCCCTTCTTGGTCCTCCTGACCACCATTTCTCCCTCGCAGCGGGGGCAGCTTACACCGGTCGGCTCAAGGAGCGGCCTGGTGTTCCGGCATGCGGGGAAGCCGGGGCAGGCCAGGAATTTTCCAAACCGGCCCATCTTAATCACCAGGTTGCGGCCGCACAATTCACAAACTTCTTCGGTTACCTCATCCGCGACCTGTACCTTGCCTATCTCTTCATCCGCCTTTTCCATGGTATGCGCGAAGGGGTCGTAAAACTCGTCAAGAACGCGTACCCAGTCCTGGTTTCCCTCTTCTATGGTGTCCAGCTTTTCCTCAACGGCCGCGGTAAACTCAACGTCGATTATATCCTTAAAGTGCTTCTTTAAGAGGTCGACGACTATGGAGCCCAGTTCAGTCGGATAGAATTGCTTGTTTTCGCGGGACACATAACCCCGCTTAATAATGGTCTCGACTATAGGAGCGTAGGTGCTCGGGCGCCCGATCCCCTTTTCTTCCATAGCTTTCACCAGGGTAGCGTCGGTATATCTCGGCGGCGGCTGGGTAAAATGCTGCTTCGGGTCCAGATCGCGCGCCTGTAAATTATCCCCCTCGGACAGCTGGGGAAGCTGTTTTTCCTCTTCTTTTTCACCTTGGTCACGGGTTTCAATGTAAACCCTGGTATAGCCGGGGAAAACCATGGTAAGACCGGTGGCCCGGAAAATGTAATCGCCTGCCGCAATATCCACGGCAGTCGTGTCAAAAACGGCCGCGCTCATCTGGCTTGCCAGAAAGCGTGACCAGATTAATTTGTAAAGTTTGAACTGGTCGCCGGATAAAAACCTTTTAATCTGATCCGGTTCCTGTCCGATGTTGGTGGGGCGGATAGCCTCGTGGGCGTCCTGGATCTTACCTTTACCGGCTGCCTGCACGACCCCTTTACCCGTGTATTTTTCACCAAATTGAGCGCGGATATAATCAAGGGCCTGCTCCCTCGCCGTGGCCGAAATCCTGGTGGAGTCGGTACGGATGTAGGTGACCAGGCCGGTCGCCCCCTTTTTACCGAGTTCCAGACCCTCATAAAGCTGCTGGGCGATCATCATCGTCTTTCTGGCAGTAAAGTTCAGCTTTTTGTAGGCTTCCTGCTGGAGGGTGCTGGTGATAAACGGGGGCGCGGGGTTTCTGCGCTTTTCTTTGCGGGTGACTTTGCCCACCGTATACTGAGCATCCTTTAACCCCTGCAGCACCTGGTCCATTTCTTCTTTTGAAATGATTTTTACCTTTTTGCCGTTGTGCTTATACAGATTACCTTCAAACGCCCGCTGTCCTTTTTTAGAAAACTTTGCTGACAGCGTCCAGTACTCTTCCGGTGCAAATGACTGGATTTCTTCCTCCCGGTCGCTGATCAGCCTCACCGCCACCGACTGCACCCGCCCAGCGCTCAAACCCTTTTTCACTTTCCGCCACAGAAGAGGGCTCAAATTATAGCCCACCAGCCGGTCCAGGATGCGGCGCGCCTGCTGCGCGTTGATCCGGTTGTAATCCAGGGGCCGCGGGTTCTCTATGGCCCTTTGCACGGCCTGTTTGGTTATTTCGTTAAATTCTATCCGGCACGGGTCGTCCGCGCGGATATCCAGAAGGTTTTGCAGGTGCCAGGCAATGGCTTCCCCCTCCCGGTCCGGGTCGGAAGCTATCAGCACCTGGTCGGCCTTTTTTACAGCCGAGCGCAGTTCGCGAATGGTATCCCCTTTGCCCCGGATAGTAATGTACTTTGGCTTAAACCCATTTTTCACGTCAACTCCGAATTCGCTTCTTGGCAAATCGCGCACGTGCCCCATAGATGCTTTAACCAGATATTTCTTACCCAGAAATTTGCTTAAAGTTTTGGCCTTGGCCGGTGACTCCACAATTATCAGCGTATTGGACAATACTTTACACCCCGTTTTTACTTTGTGCGGCTTATGTGGCTAAACCCCTCTGCCAGCGTCTTCAGAACCCATCATCAGAACCCATCATAGGATCTAATTATGTATCTTTTTAAAAAATCTATCCTTTTAGAATATTTTTTAGAACAGCTTGCGCCCGGAACAAGTATATTTATCCCCCGCCGATTTTACAGCAAGGCCCTTGGTAAGCAAAAACATGAGGGCGGCCTGAGCTGTTCCGGCAGAAAGCCCCGTGCGCGAGATAAGTTCGTCTAAATGGACCGGCTCAACAGAAAGCAGGTGGTAAATCTGTTTTTCTTCATCGCTAAGCTTAACCGGAACTTGTTCGCAGCCCTCCGTTTTGGGGAAGAGAGAATCAAGTCCAAATTCCTCAAAGATATCCTCCGCACCTTCAACAAGCTTCGCCCCCTGTTTGATCAGCCTGTTAGCGCCCCTGCTCACAGGGCTGGTAACATTGCCGGGCACGGCCATGACATCCCGTCCCTGGTCCAGGGCAAAGTCCGCGGTTATCAGTGCCCCGCTTTTTTCGGCAGCTTCCACCACCAGGACTCCTTTGGCCATCCCGCTGATTATCCTGTTGCGGGTGGGAAAGTGCCAGGCTTCCGGCTGAACGCCCGGCGGAAACTCACTTAAGATCGCGCCGCTCGCGGCAATCTGATCGAGAAGCCTGCTGTTTTCCCGCGGGTAAACAACATCAGGGCCGCAGCCCAGCACCGCGACCGTGCGGCCGCCTGCGGCCAGCGCACCCTTGTGGGCTGCGGTGTCTATCCCCCTGGCCGCCCCGCTGACAACTGTCACCCCGGCCGCGGCCAAATCAGAGGCAATCTTCTCGGCTACCAGCCGGCCGTAAGGAGTGGGCTTGCGGCTGCCGACGACAGCCAGGGCCAGTCCGTCAGGTTTCAGGCTCCCCCGCGCAAAGAGCACCGCCGGAGGGTCGTAAATAAAAGACAGGTTGGCGGGGTATCCCGGCTCATTATAACATATGAAGGTGATCCCCGTTTTCTCCAGCCCGGCCGCAAATTCCACCGGGTCGACGGCCGCCCGCCGCCGGGCCAGGTCCGCCGCCCGTTCCCCGTCAAGGCGAAGCGCGCCTTCCAGATCCTTTAGCGGCGCTTTCCATGCCTCTTCCGGCGACCCGAAGTGCTCTATCAGCGACCATAAGCGCCTGCCCGAACCGGGCATGAGTACCTGCCACCCCAGCCAGTATAACCTATCGTTCAAAAAGGTTTATCCCCCCGGCAACATTATAATCACCTTGTCTTCGGGGTGAAAGTTAAATCTTCCTGCATGCCGGCGAGTATTTCTAGTAAAATTTACGACCGGGAGAGGTAATTCACAGCGTTACTGTAAATGGCATCTTGTTTGCGCTTTCCTGGCCGTTGACAATAAGGCCGATACTGACCCTTTGCCCCGCCAGCCAGTCCTCGCCGCCCGGCTGTTTTGCCGGAAGCGTAAAAGTAATTTTACCGTCCTCC
>JAMCWI010000086.1:0-10938 GCA_023481335.1 Bacillota bacterium
GTAACCATTTTTTTTAGTATCCCTGATGTCGCTGGTTTTGATTCGGCCGGTAATTAAATCGTAAAAACCCGGAAGAATTTTTAAGCGCACTTTGCTTTTCTGGCATATTTCGACTAACTGGCTGACAACCCGCCCGGGAGCAGAAGGTATTGAAATGATTATCTCTTTGATGCCGTATCGTTCAACAAGGGCGGAGATGTCCTCCCTCGTTCCTAAAACCGGCAAACCCTGATAAAGTTGCTTTTGTTTTTCAGGATCATCGTCCACAAAACCAATTGGCTCAAACTCGCTATTTTTATTTTTGGCAAGGACTTCCGCCACTATCCCGCCTGCCACCCCGGCCCCAATTATTAAAACCGGCTTAGCTATACCTGACACTGTTCTACCTCTTTTCTACGAAACCACCTGGCGCCATCAATGCTACACTTATTGCATGATATGGGATACTAAAAAAAATGGTTACTACGATACCTGATTTGGTACAAGTCCTAAACCTTCATGAAGCTGCTCTTCAAAACCTATTATGGAAATGCTTCAAGCTATTTTCAGATCAAAATAACGGTAAACGGCACAAAAAAAAGGCATGGCCTTATTACCCTATTTTGGGATAGACCCGCCCTGTTATATTTTACCTCTTCTAAGATGAATAGAACTTAAAGATCCATTTTCATATAATAGTTTGGAATGTTAAAATAGTGGTTTTGTATTAAAATAATCAGGTATCGGAGGGAAACTAATGGTTGTTAATAATGATAACATTCCCAAGATTCCTGGAACTTCTCCCATGGTAAGGGATTTTAGTTTGTCTGATGCGCAAAACTTAAAACTTAATGAGGATTTTTCAACCAAGCCTAAACTACAGGATATCGGCAGGTGGTATGTTACGAATTTTGTAAGATCCGTTTCGGAAAGCCTGCCTCCCGGAACATCAATTTTAGACGCCGGGGCGGGAGAATGTGCTTACAAAAAATATTTCTCACACTGTAATTACGTTTCTGTTGATTTAGCCATTGGAGAAGAAAAATGGAATTATATTAATTTAGATTATATAGCACCTCTAGATAATCTTCCATTTGATGATGCATCCTTTGATGCAATCCTGTGCACTCAAGTATTGGAGCACCTGGAGTGGCCAAGAAAAGTTGTTAAAGAATTATACCGGGTCTTAAAACCCGGTGGGAAACTATTTCTCACTGCCCCGATGGCTCACGATGAGCATCAGGCACCTTACGATTTTTTCAGATACACTACATTTGGATTGAAGTCTATCTGTGAACATGCGGGATTTAATAAAATTTTAATAATGCCTTTTGGCGGTATGTTTACAAGATGGGCATATGAAATTTCCAGAATATTATTTTTTTTCCCAAGTAGCGGAATCATAAGCGGCAAAATCCGAATTAAAGGTATCGTGTTCTTACCGTTGAAATCAGTTTGTTTATTTGCAGTCCGTGTAGTCCAACAGATTCTTCTTACCCTTGATCGATTTGATAAGATAAAAAACTTCCCGTTTGGTTGGTCTTTGATAGCTCAAAAAAATTCATAATTAAGTCTCTGTAACAATAACCGGAAAAACAATTGTATAATTTAGTCGCTGACAGAACAATAATAAGAAAAAAACACTGGAGGAATAGACATGCACGGTAATGTGACAGTATACACCACCCCCACCTGACCGCACTGCAACCACGTGAAAGAGTTTCTTTCACAGAAAGGGATCCATTTCAAGGAGTTAAATGTGGCTGATGACGAGAAAGCCAGAAATGATATGCTTCAGAAAAGCGGGCGCCTGGCCGTACCGACAATTGCCGTGGGTAACCAGGTCGTTATAGGCTTTAACCGCAGTGAACTGGAAAAACTGCTTTCATAAACGCGGGAAATGTAAAAGCCCCCGGTCACAGACCGGAGGGTATTTTTACGCCGTATTTTAATTTTGATTTAAAACCCTCCGGCCAGGCTGGAGGGTTTTAAATCAGAGCTTTAGAATTTGGTCGATTTACAAAAGTCTTATGGATTCAATCCCTGCACCAGGCTGTCAAATTTCTTGACCAGGCTGGCCTTTGGAGTGTAACCCACCAATTTGTCCTCAACCTTGCCGGCCTTAAAAATAATGAGGGTAGGTATGCTCATTACGCTGTAGCTTCCTGCCAGAGTGCGGTTTTCATCAACGTTAACCTTACCGACTTTTACCCTGCCTTCAAACTCTTTGGCCAGGTCGTCAATTATCGGGGCCATGCTCCGGCAGGGTCCGCACCATGGCGCCCAGAAGTCAACCATGACCGGAATAGTTGAGTTTAATACTTCACTTTCAAAATTGCTTTCGTCTAATATCAAGGACATACTTTCAACTCCTTTACATATAGATTACAGTAATTCGCACCGTGCCAACCGGCACAAAAAATAATCTACCTTCAGCCACCGCCAAAACGTTTGGTACTACCACTGATATCACATGATGAACCGCCGCCCTTGCCGATGCCAAAGCCGGTAAAAAGCTGGGTGATTTCCTTACCCCGGCACTGAGGGCATTCCACCTTTCCCTTTTCATCCATTGGAACCAAAACGGTAAACTTATTACCGCAGCGTGAACATTTAAAATCATAGACAGGCAAAGAAATCACTCCCGTTCAAGCATTTTAGTTTGTTTGGAAAGAGGGGCTGTCCCCCCGGTAATCGCGCCGTTAGGGCAGGCAAAAACACATTCCTCGCATTCATCACACCTGGATTCGTCAACTATCGCCTGTTTAACCTGGACTGATAGAGCTCCTTTTGGACATACCTCGTTACACATGCCGCATCCTTTACATATATCTTTTACTATAAAAACCGCCAAAATTTACACCCTTCAATATTTTTTTTAGCTTAGCTCTGATTTTTTAAACAGTTGAATAAAATTAAGGATGAACTGAAGCTCCTTTTCATTAAGGTTGCAAATGAGGCCCAATACAGACTGTATGTTCGGATGCATCAGGAGTTCCCGCAATTCCGGGTTCATCAAACTCAAGATCTGGTCGACGGCGCCCGGCTCCATGATAAAGTAACACGGGGTCACCCCCATTACCTCGGCCAACTTTTCCAGCGTTTTTAGTGAAGGCTGCACTTTTCCCTGCTCAATCTGGCCGATCAAACCCGCTGTAACTCCCGCCATTGAGGCGAGTTGGGCCTGAGTCAGGCCGTACTCCTCCCGCAGCGCCTTTAATTTGTGGCCTAGTGTACCCTCATGCTTCATCAGGGTAGCGGGCAGCACTGACAGCCCTTCGGCCACGCGCCGCAGGGTGCTTAAAGCGGGATATACCGTACCCCGCTCGATCTCGCTGAGGTAGGAAAGGGAAATACCGGCTTTTTGCGCCAACTCCTGCAAGGACATGTCCTTTTCAGTCCTGATCAGGCGAATTTTATCGCCGAGGGAAAGTCCGGAATCAGTCAAATCCCCTTCAATAAGTTGGGTCTTCGCCACATTTAAGGCGCCGGCCAGCTTATCGATAGTTTTCAGGGAGGGCCGCTTGGAACCGCGTTCGATCTCGCTCAAGTATGACAGTGATAAATTCGCACGCCTGGCCAGATCTTGCAGGGTGTACCCCCGCTCTTCACGCAGCGACCGGATATGTTCACCCCTCACAATCATATTTTAGAAACACTCCCAGCCCATTTCTTATAATACTATTATTCTAATCCAGTTTTACTATATCGTCAAATCAAATCGTTCTAATTGCTGAGGATCTTTTCGATTATCTCTTTAAAAACCGGGGCAGCGCTTTCCCCCCCGCTTACGCCGCCTTCAACAAGCACTGCAACTACGTAGCGCGGGTTCGCGAGCGGGGCGTAGCCGGCAAACCAGGCATTAACCCCTCCATCTTCCCCGGAAAGCTGCGCCGTGCCGGTTTTCCCTGCGCTCCCCTGTTCCGGCACGTAAGCTTCCCGCCCAACGCCCCTCTCAGTCACCATTTCCATCAATTCTTGCAGATCTTGAACTGTTTTCTGCGACAAAGACTGCTGCCCCGGTGAGGGTTTAAAAAGTCTGGTTATATCTCCACCTTCCGTGCGAAGTTCTTTAACGAGGCGCGGAGTGTGGTAAAAACCACCGGAAACAATTGTGTTGATCATTTCTGCCACCTGGACCGGTGTCGCCAGAACCGGTCCCTGCCCCACGCTGCTGTTGACAAGGTTATAAGGCGCGCCAATTAATTCCAGGTTTTGCCTCGAGTCAAATTGAACTGGATAACCTGTTATTGACTGGTTTTCCATCCCCAGGCGGCGGGCGTATCCGATCAGTTTTGCGGGTCCAAGCTCCAGGGCCAGGCGGGCAAAAACCGGATTACAGGACTGGGCAAAGGCTTCCGCAAAAGTCAGCGATCCATGCCCCGGCCGGTACCAGCAGTGGATTAAACTTTCTTTTTCTCCTGTGCAGGTGAACATGGTCCCGGGAGTCACCAGCCCCTCTTCCAGGGCAGCCGCCGCTACGACCACTTTAAAAACCGATCCGGGTTGATAGAGTGCTGTGCAGTGATCGGAAAACCTGTCCTGTCCACCCATTTTCAAATATTCTTCCATATGCGCGGGTTGGTACGCCGGGCGTCCGGCCATGGCAAGGATATCACCGCTGCCTGCTTCCATAACCACCACAGCGCCCTTTATAACCATGCGGTCCATTATATCCTCAACAATTTGCTGGATAAGGGAGTCTATGCACAGGACCAGGTCCCGGCGCCCTTTGTCGTTTAAATTCTCTTCTATTACCGGGCCGCCGCCGGTCAATTTACCGGCAGCGTCGTGAAAGACCCTGACAGCGCTTTTAGGGTAGAGACCTTTTAAATCCTGTTCATATATAGCTTCAAGCCCGTTCTTGCCCACCTGGTCATTATATCGATAAGGTTTTGCCCCCCCTTCAGTTAGGGTCTTATACTCTGAAGGGGATGTGATTTTACCCAAATGGCCGAGCACCTGGGAAGCCAGGGGTCTTCCCCCGTAGCGTGTACTTACCGGAAGGGCCAGTACACCTTTTGACTGAATCAGCTCTATTTCGCGGCATTCCTCGTCTCCCAGGTTAAACGGAAGCGCGCAGGCACCCCTTTTAAAATAACTCTCCACCTGTGCGGGCTCAACTTTTAAAATTCCTGCCAGGGTGCAGGCAACAGCCGTTTTATTATCAATCAGCATGGGAAAAACAATCACTTTCTTTTCCCGGGTCCCGGCAGTCAGTGGTATAAGGTTGCGGTCTAGAATACGTCCTCTCGGTACATCTTCAAGCGCCACGCTATAACATCCCTGCTCGGCGGCCAGCCAGGAATAACTGGCATGGTCCCGCACCTGGATTGTCCAGAAGTGGTAAATTAATAAAACAAAAGCCAGGATAAAAAGATAAAAAAGCGCCACCTGCCTCTTCTGTCTTAAAAATTCCACAGTGTTTTCCGCCCTTTCCACTTTAAGGTAATATTTAAAGGATGGCCGGAAAACAGGCTAAATATTCATTTGCGTAAAAACTGGGCCGGTTTTGCGTCAGAGACTCTGCCGGAAACTTTCATAGAGCCTTTCTCAACATCGCATACGGCAGCACGACATGATCCAGCGGAACCAGGACTTTTTGCTGCGGGTGCGGGGCAGCCTTAAGCCTTGTCATGTCCTCCCCGTAGATTGCAGTTATTTTTTGTGAAAATGGTTTCCCTGCGGGAGTTATAACCTCAACCTCGTCCCCTTCGGCAAAATGGTTTCGCTGTTCTACATGCGCCAGCCCGTTCTTTCGGTCGTAGTCCAGCACAAGGCCGACAAAGGTGTAGCGGCGGTGGTAAATTTCACCCCCGTAATGCAGTCCCGCTTCCCCCGGGTTTCCGAAAAAAAAAGCCGGTGGTTACTTGCGGTTGCTTACCTTGCCGATTTCAGCCAACCAGGCGGGATCAACCATGTAACCGTCCGGATTAGCGTATAAAAAATTGATGGCCTCCCGGTAAGCCCTGACAACAGTCGCCAGGTAGTGGACACTCTTCATCCTCCCCTCGATCTTGAAACTGTCAACCCCTGCCCCGGCAAGAGCGTCAATTTGCCCGATCAAACACAGGTCGCGAGAACTGAGTATGTACGCTCCCCTTTCGTCTTCTTCCAGGGGGAGGTATTGACCCGGCCTTTTTTCTTCAACCAGCGCATAACGCCAGCGGCATGACTGGGCACAGTCCCCCCGGTTAGCGTCACGTCCGAAGGCGAGGTAATTACTCAAAAGGCAGCGTCCAGAGTAGGATATGCACATTGCACCGTGCACGAATACCTCCAGTTCTGCTTTTACCCTCATGCGAATTGTCTTTATTTCGGGCAGGGATAACTCGCGGGCCAGGACAATCCGTGACACCCCCTGTTCCTGCCAAAAACGGGCCGCTGTCCAGTTGGTTGTGTTGGCCTGGGTACTTAAGTGTACCTTGAGGTTGGGATATAAAGACAGGACCATACTTATTACCCCTGGATCGGTAGCTATAACCCCGTCTGCGCCGGACCTCACCACCGACTCAACAAATTCCGGCAGGGATCCGATATCGTCGTTGCGGGCAAAAATATTCAAGGCAACGTATACACGGGCGCCCCGTTCGTGGGCAAATACTATTCCTTCGGCCATATCTTTCTCACTGAAGTTACCGGCTCCCGCGCGCAGGCTAAAATGCCGCCCACCAAGGTAGACGGCATCCGCTCCGTATATTACGGCGACCTTTAATTTCTCCGGATCACCCGCCGGCGCCAGTAGTTCCGGCTTCTTTATCTCACTTCTCACTTCGCGCTTCTCACTTCTCATTATTGGTATTTCTCACGGTTTAGGTCGTGTTCAGCCAGGCTTGAGGCAAACGCATGCGTACCGTCTGGTTTTACAACATAGTAAAGATAATCGCTATTTGCCGGGTTAACCGCCGCAAGGAGGGAAGCCCTGCCGGGCAAGGCAATTGGGCCGGGCGGCAGGCCGTTCACCCGGTAAGTGTTGTATGGGGAATCCACTTCGAGATCACGGTAATATATTTTCTCCTTATGGTTGTGGAGAGCATACTGGACAGTTGCATCGATCTGAAGAGGCATGGATAATTTTAGCCGGTTAAAGATTACACCTGATATTAGAGGCCTCTCCTGGTCAAACTTTGCCTCCCTTTCAATCATCGAAGCAACTGTAACGGCATGGCGCAGGGTCAGACCCACCCGGGCAGCTTTTTCGGCGTAGTCTAAATCCACCATCTCTTTTTCAAAGCGCCCAAGCATCTTGTCGATTATCGCCCTTTCACCACTTCCCCGGGTAAACTGGTAGGTGTCGGGAAAGAGGTATCCCTCCAGCCTGTCGCTGCCGGAAGGAATCTGGTCCATGAAGGAATAACCAAAACTATCGCCGGCCAGAACAGAAATAAAGCGATCTCGATCAACGACGCCTTTTTCGGCCAGGAGATCAGCCACCTGTTCCGTCGTAAAACCCTCAGGAATAGTAACAGTTTGCACGGCCAGCCGGCCGTCAACCAGCTCGCTCAGCACCCGCGGGACAGAATGGCTGTTTGGGATCCTGTATTCTCCGGCTTTAATTGCCCCGTCCAGTCCCCGGTATCTGGCGTAAAGCCGGAAAAAGAAAGGGCTTTTGATTACATCTTTTTGTTTTAAAATATCCCCAACCTGGCCTGCAGTAGCTTCACGGGGAATATTAACGACAACTTCCCGGGCGCTTCCCTGCAGCTCAACAGGAGATAGCTGGCTTAATACAAACAAAAACCCCAATATAATCGCCCCTGCCGGTAAAAGAGCCGTCAGGCGTTTTTTTCGCTTTGTTTTTTTGCTCATAACCTCCACGGCGCCCAAAAATTTTTAAGTTGGATGTTCCCTTTTTAATGAGTAGCAATTACGCCGGACCCGGCGCCGGAAAGATCCGGACTGGTCTGCCCGGTGGCCGGCGGACCGGGTTTACCTCCCTGTCCTGCCCCGCCCGGTTTCCCAACGGGAGATGAAGGCGTGGAAGGTGCTATCTGCGGGCCGATCACTTCCATGACTCCAACCGCGATTACTTTGTTGACCGGGTTATAGTCGCTGGAAGGAAGGGTTTCTTTCCTTTCCACAACCCCATTCCGATATACTATTCTCTGGGCTGCAGCCAGGTACCCCATGGCGCCCTCCTGCTTTACCACCTGTTCTCCCTTGGGAAGATTTGGATCTGTCTCGTAAACGGTTTTCGGTTCAATTTCCCGGGTTACCCAGGAAATAACCTTGACATCTCTTTTATATGCTGTGTTGCCGTAAATTTTTATAGTCAGGTAACCATTGCCGACCAAAGACTTTATATATAAATAACTGTCTGTATTATTTAGGAACTTAAAGTCGATGGCGTCGAACACCACCGTGGCGTCCCGCCCGACGGGTACATAGCTTACCGGCAGGGCGTGGCTGACACGTTCCACTATTTCCAGGTTCGCCAGTAAGACTGAGTTATATAGCGTGGTGGAAACCTGGCATACTCCCCCCCCGATCCCGTCAACGAGTTCATTGTTGATAATCACCGGGGCGGTTTTGTACCCTGATTCCGAACTGCGCGGCCCCACCACATCGTTGAAAGATACTTCGTGCCCGGGAAGGACCAGCAGTTCATCAAAAGCCTGAGCGGCGACACTGACATTATAAGACCGGCTTGCCTTGGACTGGTCAAAATAAGTGGTATATCCGGCCAAAAGACCGTTTACACCCGTGGAATTTAGCATTTCTGTCGATCGTTGCGGCTCGGCCTCGATGATGTGCAGGTTCACATCAGCATTTTTACCTTCAAGAAGGCTTAGTTTAATATCTCCCATAAGCACGTCAATATCTACTGATGTTCCCTTTTCTGCGGGAATTACCGAAACGCTTTCATCCGGGAGTATTTTAAAACTTGCATCCCGCGGCTCACGGGTTATCTTACCTGTATACTCTTTCATCATCCGGGTGAGCTTTTCCCGGTCAAATCCAATCATTAGAGGGACTTCAACCCCCCCTGTTTTAGCTTGGGTCCTTTCCTGCCAACGCTGAAGAACAGACCCTCTCCTGCCTACAGCAAGGGAAGCCTTCATCACCTCTTCCTTTTCCAGGTAAAAGCCCGCCTCATTTAATAGAAGCTGCCAGGTATTGCCGCCATACCGTAATGCTACCCTCCTGCTTTTAAGGTCTTTTTCCAACTCCGTGAGCTTAAGAATTCCCTCTTCTTTGTCGCAGCCCCCCAGTTCTACTCCGCCGGACTTTACCCCGGCTAATACTTTTTCCGTATTGGGGCCCAAAAATCCAGAAGACAGGAATACCAGTAATATTACCGCAGCAAGGGCGCCGGTAGAGAGCAAGAAGATTCCTGGGAACTTCCGCATATAAAGACACTTCCTGTTATCAGTTTAAAAAAACCACGAAATAAAAAAGCCGGTTTTCAATATACCACCGACCAGCTTTTAAATTTGGCCTTAGTCTTCTTCCTCTTCTTCCTCCAGCATCTCTTCCCAGGCGTCGGCTACTTTCTCCCACTCTTCGTTATCATCGATGTCGACCAGAAACTCGTTTCCATCGTCGTCCGTGGCAAATTTAAGGATTATGGCTTCACCGTTCTCGTCCTCTATTTCGGCGTCCTCGCCTTCTGCTACGGGTAGAAGTATGGCGTATTTTTCACTGTCTACCTCTATCACATCAATAACTTCAAAATCGTGCTCCGCGCCCTCTTCGTCAACCAGAGTAATAACTTCTTCCGGCATTCCCAAAGCCTCACCTCCCGAATTTTTTGACCATTCTATACCAAAACAAGTCACCTGTCAATAATATAGCCTTTTACAGGGCTACTTTAATCCTTTACCCTGAAAATCGAGATAGCCCTGCAAAATCAATGAAGCAGCCATTTTATCAATCACCTTACGCCGCCTGGCCCGGCTCAAATCAGCTTCAATAAGGAGCTTGTCAGCTGCTTTGGTGGTCAGGCGCTCATCCCACAATTCCACAGGTAATTTCAGGCGTTCCGAGAGTTTACCCGCAAAAGCCTTAACCTTAACCGCCTGAGTTCCCGAACTGCCGTCCATATTGCGCGGCAGGCCAAGGACGATCCTCTCGACGTTATATTTGGCGGCCAACTCCCTGATCAGTTCTAAATCAGAGGCAAGCGACGCCTGTCTTTTAATAACTGTAATCCCCTGGGCAGTCCAGCCCAGCGGATCGCTTACTGCCACACCTATTCTCTTATCCCCAAAATCCAGGCCCATTATGCGCATCAGGGATTTCCATTTCTTTTTTTAATTGAGAGTTATTATATTATTGGGCATTTAAAAAATCTTGATACAAAAATCAGGACAGGCCGCACTGCAATAGCCGCACAGGCGGCACCTGGAGCGTTCCACAACAACCCGGTCCCCGTTGATGGAAAGAGCTTCCGATGTGCAACTTTTTACACAATCGCCGCAACCCCTGCACCATTCCTCAATATGCAGGCGGCGGGGCTGCCTTTTTACGAGCGCTTTCAGACCGCCGGGTACCGGCATGCCGGAGAAAAGCCGGACGTTGTAGTCCACTTCTTCCCTGGTACACATGCCTACCGCTACTGATGATACCTCGGGAAAGGAAAGCACGTATTGAAAGGCGTCATCTGCCCGTTCCAGCAGGTTGCCCCCGCCGAGCGCCTTCATGGTGTAAATGCCTTTACCGGCGCCGGCGGCAAGCTTGATGGCGCGAAGCATGTCTTCCCGGCTGCCGTCTCTGATGCCCAGGCCCTCAAGATTAAACAAGGGATGGATCACGTCGAATTCCTGTATGCTCGCCGCCGCCAGCACGGCTTCAACACTGTGAGTCGAAATACCTGCCGCCCGTACAAGTCCATTTGCCCTCAAGTCCATAAGGCTGCGGACGGCTTCCCAGTGCCCCCTGATAGTCAGCAGCGACTCCTGTTCGTGAAGCAGAAAAATATCTATGTAGTCCCTGCCCAGGGAAGTCAGCGCTTTTTCC
>JAMCWI010000086.1:10948-11586 GCA_023481335.1 Bacillota bacterium
TCACTCCCTCCCGCTCGACACCCTTCAGCGCCTCGCGAATGTATGAATAAGTCCCGTAAAGCTCGGCAGTGTCTATTAAATTCACACCGTAATCAATGGCCCGCCGGATCACCCCGGCCCCCTCGGCAACGGGGAGTCCGGCCTGCAGCGGACCAACGGTCAGGGCGCCGAAGCACAGCCTGGAAACTTTAAAGCCGGTCCTGCCCAGAACCCTGTACTGCAATCACTCAAGCCCCCGAACGAAGTTTATTATTTGCCCTCGAGGTAATTTCTCACCAACTCTTCCAGAAGCTCATCGCGTTCCAGGCGCCTGATCAGGCTGCGCGCGCTGCCATAACTGGTTATGTAGGCCGGGTCACCCGAAAGAAGATAGCCGACAAGCTGGTTGATCGGGTTGTATCCCTTCTCCTTCATGGCAGCATAAACCTTGAGGAGGATTTCCCTGGCCTGGTTTTCATCTTCTGTTTCTACTTTGAACATCATGGTGTTCTCTGAAAAATCCCAAGACATTGCCGTAGCCCCCTTTCCTAAAAATATATCCATGTTTTCTAACTATATTCGCCGGAGGTAATTCATTTCCTTTTTGAATTAAATATCAATCAAAAAGTAATTTACTGAGCTGCATGTAATATATATAA
>JAMCWI010000056.1 GCA_023481335.1 Bacillota bacterium
ATGAGTTGGAAAGGACGGGTTGGCTCCTAGGGGTCATTACCCAAAATATTGACGGCCTGCATCAGGCGGCCGGTTCAACAAGGGTTTGGGAAGTACATGGAAATTTAAGAATATGTTTTTGTCTGTCCTGCAGCAAAGATTACGATATAGACACTCTTTATCAGGAGATTTACTGTAAACATTGTGGCGGGCTGCTGCGTCCCCATGTGGTGCTGTTCGGCGACCCCATGCCCCAGGCGTATTACTCGGCAGAAAAGATACTCTCCGGCTGTCAATTGCTGCTGGTTGTGGGCAGCAGTTTACAGGTACAGCCGGTGGCAAGCCTGCCAGACCTGTCACGGCAGGTTGTGATTATTAATAAAGAGCCGACTCCCTGGGATGAGGCTGCAGCACTTGTTTTTACGGAACCCGCCAGCCGGGTGCTGGGTGATCTTGTAAATGATTTGAAAGGTCAACCTGGGCCTTACCGCCAAGGAAATGACTGAATTCTTTAGAGGGGGACTTACGTTGACACTGACAAAAATAAGAGACGGGGTTTATGTTTTTAAAGCACCCACCAATATAGGGGTTATTGCCGCCGACACCGGCGAAGCCATCGTCATTGACAGCGGCATCGATGAATCCGTCGCCAGAAAGCTTATGCGGGAAGCGGAAAATGAGGGTTTCCATATTAAAGCCATCATCAATACCCACTCCCATGCGGATCACATCGGGGGAAATCCCTTTATCGCCGCCCGCACCGGCGCGGTGGTCTATGCCTCGCCCTTGGAAGCCCCTTTTATAGAAACGCCGCTCTTTGAGCCCTTTATGTTAACCGGCGGGGCTGCCCCCTGGAAGGAAATGTGCAATAAGTTTCTGCTGGCCAAACCCAGTAATGTAAGTGAAAAGCTGCCGGCCGGTCCTGTCACCATCCTTGGCCTGCCCTTGGAGATCGTTGCCCTGCCCGGGCATAGTGCGGATCAAATCGGCGTGCTGTATAACGGGGTTTTATTTGCCGGAGACGCTTATATAAGCGGCAACCTACTAGAAAAACACGGCATTCCCTACAATGTGGATATTCAAGCATACCTGGCAAGCTTGGAAATGTTGGGGACATTAGAATGTGAATGGTACGTCCCCTCACACGGGGAACACTCCCGGGATATCACCTCGGATATCGGGTACAACCGCAGTAAAGTAATAAATCTGATCGAACAGGTCGAAAGCTGGCTTTCCCAGCCCATGGAAGCGGAAGAACTGTTGGCTAAGTTATGTTCCCACCTGGCAGTTACCGCCGCCAATCCCGGGATATTCTTCCTGTACCGCACTGCTGTGATGGCATTTTTAAGTTATTTGTACGAACAGGGCCGTGCCAAAACCATGATTCAAGAAAACCGTTTGTTGTGGTATCGCTAAAAGCCAAACAATCAATAAATATGTCAATTGGTTGGGCCCTGTTTTTCGTCCAACCCTTTTCTTTTCAGCCGGTTCGTGTTACCATAGGCTAAAATTAATACCAGAGGTGATGGATCTTGCAAAAAGAGCGGCCCAGTATCTCAAAATCACTCCGAACAACCGGCCTGTTGTTTATTATCATTAGTTTCTTTGTGGATCAAAAAGTTGAGTTCGGTCTCCTGGGTATCGCTTTTTTTGTACTGGGGACCATTCAATTAAAGAGGTCTGGGAAATAACAAATTATCATAAGGAGGACCATGAATGGGTGGCGGACCAAATCTAAACTATCATCGCTGTGATTGTCCCCCAAGCTGCTATCAGGAGTTTGGCTTTGGGACCCGTGGAACGGCCTGTTTGCGTTACGGCTGTACACCTGCCTGTGTGGCCTGTGCCTACTCCCGGCCAAAGAATATTCCGGCTTGTTACGAAAGCCTGCCGGGTTACCACGAGGACTGTATTTCACCCTTTTTCAAACCTGACTGCAAAAGGTTCTGCAGATACGCCCAGGGCAATTAGTTGACTATAATGCATTGGGAATATGACGGATGAACTTTTTCTTTCCATCTTCCTCAAAATAAACTGCCAGCACGTCAAAACGGCAGGAGCCATTGGCAAGCTTCGGTCGGGCCAACAGATATTGTTGGGCCAGCAGCCTGAGCTTGTTTTGTTTTCTGTAATCCACACTTTCTTCAGGCAAGCCGTGGCTCACACCGCTGCGGGAGCGTACCTCCACAAATACCAGTACACCGCCGGGGGCTTTGGCTATAATATCCAATTCCCCAATCCGGCAGCGATAGTTTCTTTCCAGAACCTGCCACCCCATCCCGGAAAGGAATTTAGCGGCCTCCTCTTCTCCCCTGCAGCCTAATTCTTTTCTGCTTAGTTTCATGGTATTACCCCTCTAATAGAAATACACTACTTCTTCTGGATAAAGGGTGATTTTACCTTCTAATTCAAGAGCATCCAAAATATTTGTCACTCTTCATTGTCAAACCGCAAAAAAATAATCCCCCGCAAATAATGCTTGCGGGAGATTTCATAACCCAAATGAGGAACCTTAACGCAGGAAAAAGGTTTGGGCCGCAGTGTTGGCCACTTCCGCCAGAGGGCCGGGGTAAATCCCCAGCACCAGGGTAATCACCATGGCGATAATCAGGGTCATGTTGGCAGCACTGCCGAATTCTATGGGTGACGGGTCCTTGGGGTCATCCCGGAACATCACCAGGACCACCCGCAGGTAATAGTATACCGACACCATACTCATAATCAAGCCGAGATAAACCAACCACATATAACCTTGCACCACGGTTTGAAACAGATAGAATTTGCCCACAAAACCGGCCAGGGGCGGTATCCCCGCCATGGAGAGCAGGCAAATCAGCATAACGGTGGCAGCCAGCGGCGCCCTTTGCACCAAACCGGCATAGTCGGCGATTTCGTCGCTTTTAATCTTATTGTAGACCGCCGCCACCACCGTAAAGGCCCCGACGGTAGCAAAGATATAAAGGAATGCATAAAACATAACTCCCTTGACGCCGGCTTCCGTAGCCGCCACCAATCCCACCAGGATATAGCCCGCCTGGGCAATACTGGAGTAAGCCAGCATTCTCTTAATATTGGTTTGGGGAATGGCCACCAGGTTGCCAACCAGCATGCTTAAGGCTGCCAGGACGGCCACCAGCATCGCCCACTGCCCGTGCAGGTCCCCTAACCCCCCCAGGAATAAACGGAGCAAGATGGCAAAGGAAGCCGCTTTGGAACCTACAGCCAGGAAAGAAGTAACCGGTGTGGGCGCACCTTCGTAAACATCCGGCGACCACATATGGAAAGGCACCGCCGCCACCTTAAAACCAAGACCCGCCACCAGCATGGTGAGCCCTATGACCAGGAGCGGGGAATTGCCGCCCCTGGCAACAGCCTCCGCAACTTCACCGATGATAATGGTGCCGGTTGCCCCATACACCAGGCTCAAGCCGTATAGGGTAACCGCCGAGGACATGGCCGCCAGCAAGAGGTATTTCATGCCGGCCTCCAAGGATTTGGTATCCATAAAACGAAAGGCCACCAAAATAATGAAGGAAATGGTCATCAGTTCCATACCCAGGTAGAGAGTGATAAAATCACCGGCGGAAGCCATCACAACCATACCCAGGGTGGCAAAGACCACCGTAGAATAATATTCGAAGTGATGGCCCACATGTTGGTCGATATACCGGAAGGAACCCAAAATAACCAGGATGGCAGACAGTATAAACATTACTTTAAAAAAATTCGCATAACCGTCCACCAAATACATGCCGTTTAACAATACCCCTTGGTTGGACCAATTAATGACGGCAATTCCCAATACCAGCAGCAGACCCAACGCAGCAAAACTGCCCAATCCCCGGCGGGATGCGGAGGGAACCACCAGGCCCAGCACAAAGGTGCTTAAACCCAGGACAAAAAGTGCCAGTTCGGTTGTTAACAGGGAAAAGTCAAAGTTCATTTATCTCCCCCCTATCTGCAGGGCTTCCTGAATGTGCACCAGGATGGGCGCCACCCCGCTGTTAACCATATCAAACAGCAGCGAGGGAAGAATGCCGCCTATCACCAGGACGCCGCCCAGCAGCACCAGCGGCACCATTTCCGGGCCCCTGAGATCCCTGACATGGTTGTATTCCTCTCTGGCCGGACCAAACAACGTATTGGCTCCCGCCCGCAGCACATAGAGGGCGGTGATGATAATACCGGCGATAGCCAGTACTGCCAGCCAGCCAAAGACCCTAAAGGACTCTACAAAGATGGTAAACTCGGGGATAAAGCTGATTAAACCGGGCAAGCCCAGGGATGCCATGGCCGCCATCATAAATCCCACCGACAGCCGGGGAGCCTGGTGAGATAATCCGCCCATATCCGGAATCCAACGGGTATGGGTTCTCTCGTAAATAAACCCGATCATGGAGAAGAACAGCGCGGACATGACCCCGTGGGCAAACATATTGGCCACCGCCCCGTTTACTCCGACCACTCCCAGGGAGGCCACACCCAGCAGTACATAACCCATGTGGGAAACCGAAGAGTAACCCACAACATATTTGAGGTCCTTTTGGGCCAGCGCACCCATGGCAGCGTAGGCCACCCCGATGACCCCCAGAACCGCAATATAGGGAGCCCAAAATTTAGCGCCCAGGGGCAAGACGAAAATGGCAACCCGGATGAGGCCGTAGCCTCCAATCTTTTTCAGTACGCCGGCGTGGATCATGGACACCGCCGTAGGAGCGCCCGCATAGCCGTCCGGCGACCAGGAGTGGAAGGGCCACATGGAAAGCAGTGAACCAAAACCCAGCAGCATCAAGCCAAACATATAGATTTGGAACTGCTCCGGGAAGTCTACCCGGGCCAAGCCCTCAAAACTCATATCCGGCGTGCCCGTGATGGCCACCGACTGGACAAAGGTAGCAATGACTCCTACCAGCAGGAAGGCCGATCCAATCAACAGATAGATGGTCAGCTTCATCCCTGCATATTCCTTGGTCACCCGCTTGGAACTTCCCCAGATGATAACCATAATGTAAATGGGAATGACCACAACCTCGTAGAACAACAGGAAGATAAATAAATCCTGTGCGATAAAAGTTCCCATGACGCCGGCAATGAGGACCAGCAGGTAAATCATAAGCTCCTTGACCCGGAGGGTGACATTCCAAGAGGCGAAGACCGCAGCAAAACCAATCAGGTTGGTCAGCAGCAGCATGGGCAAACTTAAACCGTCCACCGCCATGTAGTAGGTCACGCCCAAATCTCTGATCCAAGGAACCGGCCCGCCGAAATCAACCCATTGCAGACCGCCCACAGACTGGTCATAGCCAAAATACACATACAAACTTAGGGCCAGGGCCACCCCGGTTCCCAGGGCAGCTACCCACTTGCAGAGCTTATCTTCCTCCTTCGGGATGAACACAATGATGAGGGCGGCAATAATAGGAGCCAGCAGGGTTAATGTTAATACCGGAACATTCATTTATTTACCACCTCCCAGGATACCGGCCGAAGTGGGGTTGCCAAAGGCCAGCACCACCGTGATGACCAGGACAGCCAGGAAGAACACCAGCGCATAGGTTTGCAGCTTGCCGGTTTGCAGATAACGAAGGCCCCTGCCGGAAACCTTGGTAAAGCCCGCCATGCCGTCGATAATGCCGTCCACCACATGGATATCAAACCAGTACAGCACTTTGGCGCCGGCATCCACCACTGTGCGGGTAAACCATAGGTATAATTCATCCACATAATACTTGTTGAAGGAAATCTTATAAAGGGTCTGGTAACGCTCTGCCAGTTGTTTAACCCTCAGCTTTTCTTCGTCTTTGTAATAAAAAATGTACGCCAGGCCGATGCCGGCCACGCCCAGAAAGACAGAAAGCAGCATTAGGCCGATGCTGGGCTCCCCGTGGTGTGGCTGGCCAAAGTGAATCCACTTACTCCAGTAGTTGGCCCAGGGAGTGCCGATTAAACCTCCTAGGGTCGCAAAACCCGCTAAAACAATAAGCGGAAACGTCATGCTCCGGGGAGACTCATGTGGATGGTTTTCCGGCTTTTCCTTGCCAAAGAAGGTGAGGAAGATCATCCGCCACATATAAAAGGCCGTTAGAAACGCCGTGAAGGTTGCCATAAAGAACAATACATAACCCAGACTGTGGCCATGGGTGGCATACTGCAGTGTTACCGCTAAAATCTCATCCTTAGACCAGAAGCCCGCAAAGGGCGGAATCCCCGCAATGGCCAGGCCCCCGATGACAAATGTCCAGCCGGTAATGGGCATCTTTTTAATGAGACCGCCCATATCCCAAACATCCGCTTTGTTGTGCAGGGCATGCAGCACCGAACCGGCCCCTAAGAACATCAACGCTTTAAAGAAAGCATGGGTCCACAGGTGGAACATACCGGCGGACAGGCTGCCTACCCCCAGGGCCAGCATCATGTAGCCCAGTTGGGAGACCGTGGAGTAAGCCAGAATACGCTTGATTTCCCTCTGGGTCAGGGCGATGGTGGCCGCAAATAGCGCCGTGAAGGCACCGATAAAGGCCACGACTTCCATAGCACCGGGCACTTCCGCAAACAGGAACAACGTCCGGCCCACCAGGTAAACACCGGCCACCACCATGGTGGCGGCGTGGATTAACGCAGAAACCGGCGTGGGACCTTCCATGGCGTCCGGCAGCCAGACGTGCAGGGGAAACTGACCGGACTTGCCGATGGGACCGATAAACACCAAAATGGCGATGAGGGTCAGCAGTCCCAAAGAAATGCCAAACTGTTCAAAGGCGGGCACCCTTTGGGCCAGCTCGGTCAAATCCAAGGTGCCGAAAATGATTTGTAAAAACAGCAGGCCCAGCAGCATGCCGAAATCACCGATACGGGTGGTCATAAAGGCCTTCTTGGCCGCTTCCCGGGCAGATATTTTAAAGGTGTAAAAGCCGATTAAGAGGAAGGAGCAAAGCCCCACCAGTTCCCACATAACAAACATCTGCAGCAGGTTGCTGGAAATGACCAACCCCAGCATGGAGGCGGCAAACAGGGAGAGATAGGAGAAAAATACCGAGTACTGCGGGTCTCCCTCCATATAGCCGGTGGAGTAGATTTGAATCAGCGCTGCCACCATGGACACCATAAAAAGCATCATGGTGGAGGTGGGATCCAGTAATACCCCCACTTTGACGGTAAACCCTTCCATGCCAAACCAGCGCAGGGAATACTCCAGCGGTTTTTCAATAAATCCCGGATTGGTGAACACCCCGTAGGCAATGGAGGAGGCCAGCACAAAGGACGAGAAAATGGCCGCAATGGATACCGTCGAACTGACCCTTGGCCAGGGCCGGGTCAGAAATACGATGATCACAAAAGCCAATGCCGGCAACAGGGGTACCAACCAGGCATGATTTAAAGCAAATTGAACCATTCCGTTAACACCTACCTTCCACCCCTACCATTTCATCCAGTCAAAATCGTCCAGGTTCACTGATTTGCGGTTGCGGTAAATGGCGATGACGATGGCCAATCCCAAACCCACTTCCGCTGCTGCCACGGTAATGACGAAGATGGCAAAGATTTGTCCGATGAAAGCCTCCGGGGTAAGAAACTTGTTAAAGGCCACCAGGTTTATATTGACCGCCGTGAGCATCAATTCAATGGCGATGAGCACTGCAATGGCATTTTTACGGGAAATGGCACCGTACAACCCAATGGCAAAGAGTGCGGCACTCAGGGCGATAAAATAAGAAGGATTAAGACCGGTCGCCATTTGCCTTCACCTCCTTCACCAACACCAGAGCCCCTGTTAAGGCCACGGTCAGCAGGATGGCCGCCACTTCAAAGGGGATGACAAAATCCTGCAATAAAATAGGGGCCAAATTTTCCACCGTTTGGGTGGGTACTTCTTTGCCGGATACCACCCACTGGGCCTTGGCCGTTAACAGACCGATGACGATAAAAAGTCCTCCCACCAGCGGGGCAGCAATTTTGAATCGCCAGTTTACGGGGTTGGAACCGGCCATTTCGGTGCGCTGCACCAGCATGACGCCAAAGGCAATCATGATGCATACGGCACCGGCATAAACCAGTACCTGAACCGCTGCCACAAAATCCGCCCTCAACAGGAGAAAAACCCCCGCCACACCAATGAAGGTAACAATCAGCCAGAGCACACTGTGCACCAGGTTTTTCAAAGTAACCACCAGTAGGGCAGAACCTAAAACCAACCCGCTGAGCAGGACAAAGGCAATCAAACTATAGATATTTTCCACCTTAACTCCCCTCCTCGCCCGCGTCAGCCGGCTTTTGTTCCTCTTGTTCCTTGGCTTTGGCCGCCTCCGCAGCCGCCTTTGCAGCGGCGGCCTTTTTAATTTCTTCTTTTTTCCTCTCTACCTGATCCGGCTGCACAAATTCAATCTTGATGTCAGGCCGGTTATACCGGGTCAGTTCAAAGTCCTTGGAAAATTTAATGGCGTCCTTGGGGCAGGCTTCCTCACAAAGCCCGCAGAACAGGCAGTATTGCTGATCAAAATCGTATTTCGTGACTACTTTCTTTTTATCCACCGTCTCGGTTTCCAGTTTAATCACCCGGTTGGGGCAGGCATTTACACACATGTTGCAGGCAATGCATTTGTCGTAATAAAACTCCGGCTTGCCGTAGAAGCGGTCCGGCAGGGGCAGACGCTGCTCGGGGTACTGCACGGTTACCTTGGGTTTAAAAAAATGCTTTAAGGTAATTCCCAATCCCTTAATAAGTCCCTTTGCCATGTGCTGATCACCACCTTATGGTCTGGTACAGGTATTTACCGATGCCGGTTACAAAAATATTGGCTATGGATAGGGGCACCAGTACCTTCCAGCCAAATTCCATCAACTGGTCTACCCGAATCCGGGGATAGGTCCAGCGGAACCACATGAACAGGAAAATCATGCCATATACTTTGAGCAGGAACCAAATCCATGAGGGAATAAAGGTAAGGCCCAAGGGTGCATGCCAACCACCAAAAAACAGCGTGACGGCCATGACGGAGACCAGCACCACATTAGCATATTCTGCCAGGAAAAACATAGCAAACCCCATGCCGCTGTATTCGGTGAAGGGGCCGCAAATGATTTCCGACTCCCCTTCCACCAAATCGAAGGGGGCCCGGTTGGTTTCTGCCACGCCGGCAATGAGATAAATCAAAAAGCCCAGGGGTTGCAGGAAGATAAACCAAACATCTTCCTGGGCCCGGATAATTTCACTCATGTTCAAAGTGCCGGTAAGAATGATAACTCCCACAATAGATAAAATCAGCGGCATTTCATAGCTGACCATCTGGGCCACCACCCGCATACCGCCAATGAGGGAGTATTTATTGTTGGAGGCCCAACCGGCCATCCAGACAATAACGGTGGACAGGGAGGCCACGGCCAGGAAATAGTAGACACCGATGTTCATATCGATGGCCACCATGTCTTTGCCAAAGGGTGCCACCGCAAAGACCGCCAGGGGCGGCATAAAAATTAAAATGGGACCCAGCAAAAACAGTTTTTTGTCCGCACACCGTGGGATAATAAACTCTTTACTAATCAATTTTCCGATGTCCGCTGTGGTCTGTAATAATCCCAACGGGCCAACCCGGTTGGGACCGATGCGGCACTGCATGTAAGCGGATACCTTCCGCTCCATATATACCAGCCAGAGGGCGCTGATTAAAATGTAAACCAGAATGGCGCCCAGCTTTAAAAACATCAGGACAAAATTCGTTGCCGCATCGGGTAGGCCGGCAGATGCCAGCAGGGAGCGCATCCCGCTGGCCATATTTACAAAAAGGTTCTCCACGCTGCCTCACTCCCCACTTTCTACGCGTCTACTTCGCCTAAAACAATGTCAATGCTGCCCAGGATGGCAATGACATCTGCAATTTTCCAGCCCTTAAGCATTTCATCCAGGTAGCCTAAATTCACAAAGGACGGCCGGCGGAAATGCACCCGGTAGGGGTTGGTGCTGCCGTCGCTGACCACATAGGTGCCCATAATCCCCTTGGAACTCTCAATTTCTGCGTAGGCCTCGCCCTTGGGCGGTTTAATCACCTTGGGAACTTTTCCTTTGATGGGCCCCTCGGGCAATTGGTCAAGTGCTTGACGAATGATTTTGGCCGACTGTTCCATTTCTAACAGGCGAACATAATAACGGTCGAAACAGTCTCCCTTGGTTCCCAGGGGAACCTCAAACTCAAATCGGTCATACACGCTGTAGGGCCGGGCCTTGCGCAGGTCGTAGTTGACCCCCGAAGCCCGCAAAACCGGGCCGGACAAACTCATATCAATGGCTTTTTCCGCGGATAAGACAGCCACATTCTTGGTGCGGGCCTGAAAGATCTCGTTACCGGTGATTAACCCGTTATATTCCTCGATGGCATCCGGCAGGTAATCAATAAACCGGCGGCATTTTTCAATAAAACCATCCGGGATGTCAGCGGCCACGCCGCCGATCCGCATATAGCTTGGGGTCAGTCGGGCACCGCTGATCATTTCCAACAAATCCATGATGTCTTCCCGGTCCCGGAAGGTGTAAATAAACCCGGTCAGCCCGCCGATATCGGCGGCATAGGCACCGGTGGCCACCAAGTGGCTGGCAATCCTCGCCAATTCCCCCACAATAACGCGAATGTATTCGGCCCGTTCCGGCACCTCAACATTCATTAATTTTTCCACCGCATATACATAACCCCAGTTCATCAGCATGCCCGCCAGGTAATCCAAACGGTCGGTGTAAGGGATTACCTGGGTATATGTCCGGGATTCCGCCAGCTTTTCAATACCTCTGTGCAAATAGCCCGGCACAGGCACCGCCTTTACCACTGTCTCGCCGTCCAGGGTTAAGATGATTCGAAACACCCCGTGGGTACTGGGATGCTGGGGACCCAGGTTTAACAGAAATTCTTCGGTTTTAATGGTCAAAGCCCATCACCTCTCTCCCAGGGTTCACTCCCTGCCGCCCTCATACTTGTAATCCTTGCGCAGGGGGTGTTCTGTCCATGCATCGTCCAATAAAATCCTCCTTAGATCTGGGTGATCCTTGAAGGTAATGCCCATGAGGTCGTATACCTCACGCTCCTGCCAGATGGCCCCGCCCCAGATGGGAACCATGGAGGGGACCACAGGGCTGTTGCGGTCTACCTTTGTCTTAATATGGAACATATGCGGTTCTCCAACAATGCTGACATCATAAACTGTCTCAAAATACTCCATATAGTCGGCGGCAGTCACATTGGTGAGATAGTTAAAACCATAGTTTTCTTTCAAATCTCGCATGAACGCCACCAGGGTATCCGGCGGCACGGTCAAGGTACCCTGTTCGGAAACCTCAACGCCCGGATATTTTGACCGGAGTTCTTCGACTATTTCTGAAAGTGGCTTTTGACTCATTTGCGATTCACCACCTCAGGATTAATAATCTTTTCCTTCAGCTTCATAAAAGCATGGATGACTGCATCCGGCCTGGGCGGGCA
>JAMCWI010000077.1:0-1992 GCA_023481335.1 Bacillota bacterium
GCAGGCCTTCCTTCCTGCTTTGCAGGATATCCTGCTTTTTTAAGACGGCCAGGTGTTGGGAGGTGTTGGCCTGCTCCACCTGCAGCTCTTCGAAGATGTCGCAAACACACAGCTCGCCGTTTTTCAGGAGATCCAGGATGCGAATTCTGGTAGGGTGGGCAAGGGCTTTAAAAATATCTGCTTTTAATTGGGATATTTTTTCCTTCAAATAAAATCACCGCCTGCTTAATTCTAATATAATTATATATCATAAGTCTCTGCAAAGCGAGCAATTCCCTTTGACACCCTTTTCCCAATCACCTTTTATTCCTATCTTTACCCTTTAAATAACCTGCCAATATTGTTCCCCAACGGCAGAGTACGCACTTATTTGTTCTAGTCTGAAATAAATAACTGTTGACAGAAGAAAAAATCTACATTACCATATAAGTACAACTTATTATTCCTAAAGGGGAGTAGCTTTAGCAACAAAGTCGTCATGACGGGTGTTTGGCCCCGGCTTTGTTGGCAACGTTCAGTTGTTAGCAAGACCTTTACTTTTTAAGGTAAGGGTCTGTTTTTATTCTTACGGCCTTTACCTGAATTTGGTAGAGGCCGTTTTGCCTGTTTAGGAAAAACTAAAGAAACAAAAATGAAATGGGGGCATAGGGAATGGAACTGTTTTCTCCGGAATTTTTCTCTGCATTATTGGCCATCATTGTGATCGACCTGGTGCTTGCCGGTGATAATGCCATTGTCATCGGTCTGGCAGCCAGGAAATTACCCAAAGATCAGCAAAAACAAGTCATTATTTGGGGTACGGTAGGTGCCATTGCTGTCAGAGCGGTGGCTACACTGGCGGTTGTATGGCTGCTGAAAATTCCGGGTCTGTTGTTGGTGGGCGGAATTCTCCTCATTTGGGTCGCTTACAAGCTGTTAGCAGAGGATAAATGTCACGATGATATGAAGGTTTGCGATACTCGCTGGGAAGCCATCAGAACCATTATTATCGCCGATGCGGTGATGGGCCTGGATAATGTGTTGGCGGTGGCCGGTTCCGCCCATGGCAGCTTCCTGCTGGTGGTTCTTGGTTTGCTTATCAGTGTTCCCATTATGGTTTGGGGCAGTACCCTGATTCTCAAATGGATTGAACGTTTCCCCATTATCATTCACATCGGGGCCGGTGTAATTGCTTTAACAGCCGCTAAAATGATTGTAGGAGAACCCTTGATCAAAGAATTCTTCCAGGCCAGCCCTGTGCTAAAGTACGGTCTTATGGTGGTTGTGACCGGCGGGGTGCTGTTGGCAGGCAGAAAGAAACAGAAGGACGTAGCAGTTGAACAAACCTAGTTAGATATTCCGGGCAGTACTTTTGCTATTTGGACTTCTCAATCTTATCCATTATCTCGGGTATTACTTGCTGTTGGTGGTGTCAAAGCTGCAAAACCACTCCTTTTAAGAAGGGGTGGTTTTTTAGTTTTTATTATGAATCTTTGAAAATGGTGTATTTTTTTAACCCTTATCACCGTCTGTTTGTTATAATAGTCATGTTGCTTTAAAAATACACTTTTACAGGGGTGACTTATGGAAGATATTTTAAAAGCGTTGATTCTCGGCACCATCCAGGGGCTGACGGAGTTTTTGCCTGTGAGCAGTACCGGCCATTTGCTTTTGGGCAGAAAACTCTTGGGTCTGTCTGAGGCCGGGCTATTTCTTGATACCATGCTGCACCTGGGGACACTGCTGGCGGTAATTGCGGTTTTCTGGCAGGATGTCTTAGATATGATTAAAAGACCTTTCAGCAGGCTTAGTCTGTTGATTATCGCAGGAACCATTCCCACCGTCATCATCGGGCTTACCTTTGAAGATTTCTTCGAAGAGATCTCCATTACCGCCAGCAGTGTCCCCAGGTGCAGCATGGTATCAAGAAATAGCCCGGCCTCAGACAGACCCAAGAGTTTTCTGCCCAAAAGCAAATGGCCGGTACTGCTCACAGGCAAAAACTCCGTCAGC
>JAMCWI010000077.1:2002-11308 GCA_023481335.1 Bacillota bacterium
TAGCAGGAACCATTCCCACCGTCATCATCGGGCTTACCTTTGAAGATTTCTTCGAAGAGATCTCCATTACCGGCGTAACCGTAGGATGGGAATTTTTGGCCACGGGCGTTATCCTTTGGGTGGCGGATAATGTGAAGAAAACGGGAACAAAAAATATTGACCAGATAACCTTTAAAGATTCCCTGATTGTGGGCACCTTACAGGGTGCGGCGATTCTCCCCGCCATTTCCAGATCCGGCCTCACCATTGCCGGGGCTTTATTCCGGGGTATCGACAGACAAGCTGCGGCCCGTTTTTCTTTCCTGCTCTCCCTGCCGGCCATCCTGGGGGCGGTGGTGCTGCAAAGCACCAAGCTGGCCAGCGGCCAGGCGGAGTCCATCGGGTTTGTTCCTCTGCTGGTCGGCACCCTGGCAGCTGCGGTTGCCGGTTATGTGGCCGTGAAATGGATGCTGGCCATTCTGCAGCGGGGCTCCCTTAAGATCTTTTCCATTTATGTCTGGATTTTAGGCGTCGGCGTGCTTGCCGCACAAGCCATGGGAAAATTTTAATAAGGCGAGTAAAACCCGGTTTTATGCCGGGTTTTGTTCGCTTTTAATCCGTATTCTTAGCGGTTTCTCTCCAGCACCCTCTGCCACTCATGCTTTTCCAAGAAACTGCCTTCAACATTGTCTTCTATCTCTAAAAACATTTTATAGGGAACGGTAAAGGATAGGATATCTTTATCCACACACTTGCGGGCGGAGATATCAAACATGCCTAGGACAGCCCGGGGTTTTTCCAGTTCGTCTTCCTTATAGGGGATGATGCAGGTGCTATGGCAGCCGGCACCAAAGGGAGCAATCACATTTAAGTTGGTTTCCCGTTCGTAGTTGGCCAAAACAACCAGTGCCGACAGCTGGTCGGGGTTGGCCAGGAATGTAACCACTTTGGGGATTTCATTTTCCGTAAACTGGGCCAAGGGCTTAAAAATAACATATTCAGCGGGAACATCCACCATGGGCAGGCAATCAATGAATTTTCTGGCTATCTCAGGGTTTTTTAAATAACGCTCACCCTCTGCCAGGGCAGGCATGTTGCGCACGATGTTTTTGCCAATCTCGGTGCTGCAGAAGTCGTCATTGCCGGTGGACAGGAAATACTCGATACCCCCCGGAAAGTGAACATACAGGTTGCCGAAACCCAGGCCGGTGCCTCCCCCGATGCAGCCGTAAGTTTTCCGGTCAAAGACAACGGTTTTTCCCTTAGCGGCGGCACTCATCATGGCGGCCACGCAGCCCCACCTGCCCTCTTTGAATTGCAGGGCATCCTCGGGCCTTTCATTGGCTAGGAGCACGCCAACCGGTTGATACTTCATTTCAATTGCCTTTGCTATTTTACTTTCCACGGAAACCCCTCCTTTTTACAATGGACGATGCGCATTTTCTTAGATAGCTAAATAATTCTACATCCCCTTTTTTATCCCTGCCAACAGCTTGAAGAGCCGTGTTCTTTTTCCGATTCATACATCCGAACAGATCGGGGTATTATAATCGAGGGGTGACGGAGCATGGTTATGCAGATGCGTTCACTGTTAAAACATATTGTGGATGACCGGGGGTTAACGGTGCAGCAGGTGGCAAAGGACATTGATTATGACATGAATGCGGTGGAGGAACTGTATTACGATGAAATGGAGTGCTACCCCAGGGAATTGGTAGCGAAATTATGTACCTACCTTGGTGTGCCGGTATCGGATTTGTTCGGGCTGGAAGGCGAATAAAGGCCGGCGGGTTGCCCCGCCGGCCTTTACTGTGCAATCTTCTTAACTTTTTTGTTGCAGACTTACGCCTCGGCCTTTTTGGCCTGCTTGCTCATGGTAATGCCCAGACCCTGGCAGAGGTAGTAAATGGCGAAACCGTACCATAGGGTGTAGATCATATAGAATACCAGCATAAAGGTCATGACACCTTTGTTGTCTCTTACATGCTCGGTTTCTACCCCATAGTAGTTATAAGAAGGTTCGATAACCTTTTTCTGCATGCCTTGAATGGCTGCAGATTCTTTAAACTTCTCCTGTTTGTCCAGGTCTTTGGTGATTTGTTTGGTGGAATTGTACCAGTTGTAGGTGACTTCCCTGGCATCCAGCCCGTATCTTTCTTTTACCACATCACCCAGGTTGTTGTACATGTCCGTGCTGTCCTTGGCGATAACGGCCATCATCTTGCCCAGGTCGCCGCTTAGTTTCAGGGTTTCCCCATCCGCGGTCACCTGAACGCCGTCAATTTTCTCATACTGGGAGGCCCAACGGGCAGCCTCTTCACCGTCTTTGGCTTTAATAGTTACATCGATGGCAGTACCCTGCCACTTCTCCGCTTTTTGGGCTTCCCCCTCTACAATGGCCATGGCGGAACCCTTGGAGATGGAGTTAAACATATCATCGGCAAATTCAAGTCCGTTTCTGCCGTTGCCGAAGGATGGGCTCATCATATACAGATAGATTCCCAGGAAGGATACCATCATAATAATTCCCAGGAAAAAAGCCTTGCGATCTCTAATCATTAATGGCTCACTCCTTTCGAAGCAGATGGGGCGGCGGTTTCAGCCCGCAGGGTGGGAATACCCCTGATGAAGGCCAGAATAATCCAGCCGGCGAAGATGAATACCAGCCCAAAGAAGACCCAGGTGCCAATGGTGGCCAGCAGAGTTGTGGCAGTGGTGCTCATGGAGATATAACCCATCTGTACCATCTTCTCAGGCAGTGCAAACAATCTGTTGACAAAACCGGCCATAATGGCTACGGCGTAAAACCCGCGGATATAGATGCCGGGAACCACTTTGGTGGTGGCAGCACCGATTTGAATGCCCAACAGGGAACCCACCAGCATGCCCATGGCCAGAGTGTAGAAAATGTAGCCGTAAATGGCATACTGGGCAATGGAGCTGTAACCGGCGGTAAAGATAATCTGCAGGATATCGGTGCCCACGGTGGTAAATGAGGAAACACCCAGACCGTAAACAAACATCGGGAAGGTCAGGAAGCCGCCGCCGACGCCCATGATGGCCGCAGCAAAGCCCACAACCATACCGCAGAAGGCCACGAACCAGCCGGAAATTTTACGGCCGCCGGGGGTAATATCTTCGTCAAATTTGATCATGGGAGCAAGATTTACACTTTGCAGTTTTTGCGCCAGGGGGGTTAAACCGCTGGGACCCCCGTGAGCATCCCCGCTGTTGGCACTTCCTCTGGTTTTGATGAAGTCGTACATGGAGTAAAAGCCCAGGAAGCCCAGCATAAAGACGTAAACGGCACTGATCATAAAATCACTCAACACAGGGTTGGCGTTGAACAAGGCCCGGTTCAGGCTGCCGCCGGCGGTTACGCCGACACCGGAACCCACCAAAAAGGCGATGGCCAGGGGAACGTTGACGTTACCAAGTTTTTTATGAATGACCGTACCCATAATGGCTTTGGCAAATATGTGAAACTGGTCAGTACCTACTGCCAGGATCCCTTTCACACCAAGGCTCATCAGTGCAGGGGTAATAATAAAACCACCGCCGGCACCAATACATCCGGTTATCAAACCCGCACATACGCCCACAAACATGGAACCGTAGAACATAATAGGCGAATAGTGGGATGGACCAAAAGCGTTTTTGCCGCCGATAAAACCGGGCAAGTCAGCAGCGTGTCCGATAGCCGGGATTACTAACGGAAGCATCATAATGGCCAGAATAAATAAATGTTTTCTGTTGCGGATGATGTTGTTGGACATCTCCAGTTCCCATTTGGCGTGCGCCCTGGATGCGGTCATCAGGGCTTCATACAATCCCCTCATTCGGGTGACCCCCTTCTCTAACAGTGTTTAAAAAGGTGCTTCAGGTTAAAGGTTATATTTGGCTTTATCTCTGTTTTATCTCTGTTTTATCTCTGTTTTATCTCTATCGTATTGGATTAAAGCAAGGTGCTTGTCATGTTAATCATTACATGCACAGTTTTAAGTATTCCCCGTTCCTCAACTCCTGATCAGAAAGATTCAATTCTTCCTGCAGCCGACATTTAAGGACTTCCAGCAGAATATGACCGGAGATGATTTCCGGAGAATAGTGGTACTCTGCACAAACATTGATCAAAGGAATTCGCAGCTGGTCGGATATTTCGGTAAAACGGCCCGCATGGATGCCCACTCGCTCGGGCAAGCCACCGTCTTTGTCGCTAAAGTCGTTGATACACCAGGTGTTTACGATTTCCGAGCGATTTTTCCGGCTGACCCTGTCTTCATGGATCTCATAAGCAAAGGAATTGCTGCTCTGATCGTATCGGTAGCTGACCATGTCCCGGCAGTCGTTGTCTTTCAAAACCGCCTCTGCCCTTTTCCGAATGGCGGATTCCTTGGTTATTTTGCCAAGCAGGATGTCCGCCTTAATCATTTCCAACCCAGCGGATGTTTTAGCCAGCTTGGCCTGCAGTTCCTTCGTTTTGTCTTGACCCCGGGACTGCACCTGCACCCCTTGAAAGTACGCTGCCTCCTGCAACCTCTTCGCAGCATCCGGCACGATTTTGGCTACCAGATAATTCTTTGAAGCGGCTGCCAGGCAGTTTTCTGCATCCAGCACCACTGCCTGTATTTTGCCTTGGCTTTTCATGCGCTGTACAAGCAGTTCGATTTGCTGCGCCAGATGCTTTAAACCCTCGACGTAATCGAACTCCACGGGTGCGCCCTTTTCATCACAGGCCAGCAATACGAAGAGCGGCTTTCGGTAATGTTCCGGCATTAAAAACACCTCCGGCACAAACCCCTCGTAAAAAGCTCCTTTGAACACAGCAGGCACAATGTGAATAAAAATGTTTGTTGCGGTTTTTTTGTCGCAGCTGTTGTTAACCAGCCAATGATGGAATAAATCCTGTCTTACCTCTTCTTGCCCCAGCTTTTTGGTGACATGATAGAACTGGATGTTGGTGCCGTCACTGAGGCCCGCCTTTTTGCAAACGTCCTGTATGGGAAGGTTTACATCCCCCCCCACCGCAGACTTTGCTACCAAAGCTTCCGCTATTTCAAGCAGTTTAGGGCAGCGGATGGTCTTCTCCAGGACATGCCGGATCTTCGATTGCGCCAGTTTTTGCTGAAGTCTCTCCATCTGAGGAATGATGTTGTCCACATTGTTTAACTGGTTATCCCCGGCTTCTATCTCGTTGTGCAATTTACCGAGACTGGCTATAAGCGCTTTGATCTTACTCGGAGTAAGGTTATCCAGGCTGCCGAAATTGGCCATCACACGCTGCTTGACCTTGTCATGTTAATCACCCTCCATGCGGTAGCTTTCAATGAGCTTTACATAGACGTATTCTCTGCCGTTTTTCTTAGTCGTCACCTTGCGCAGGAACAATTTTTTCACCCCCTGTCCGAAATGTTGTGACTGAAAGCGCAAATAGAAACGCCTTTTGTCGTTTTCAAAGGTACTGTACCAAAGGCCTTTATTGATTACAACACTTTTTTCAGTACAAATTCCTATGTAATTATTGTCTTTTGCGGTTGTATTTATAAAATTGACAAAACACCAAGAATTATCAGCACTTTAACAAAGTTATTTGTCACTCACCTTTGCCATTTCCTCAGTCCCCAAACCCCTTCGTTTTTTCACAATTGAACTTTTTGGTTCAAATTACGGAAAAAGTATTGACATTATTTTATTTACCTTTTTCATAAAACCCGGTCAAGAAACCGTACCCCGCAATCGGCGAACGGTAAAATCCTTAACAATCCATTAAAAATATTTTTTCTTATTGATAAAATCTGCTTAACCAAGTAAAATATGATATATTGAAAATGATTATCATTACTTGTTTGGGGGTGCCAACCATGAATGCCCTGTCGAAAGAAAAAATTTCCCTGGGCCTGTTGGGGTCATTGGTTGCTTGTACAGTCTCTGTTCCCTTCAGCAAAGGCGTACATAAGTATTTAGGCTGTTTGTTCCTGTTCTTTTCGCTGCTGCACAGTTATCAACACCGGAGATCCCTTGTTAAATACAGTCAAAGGGAGGTACAGAAGATGAAGGATTTCATTGCCAAAGGGCTGGGAGGCTTTATTAGGCAAAAGGTCGCCAAAACCATTGCCGCAGGGGAAATTGAAGTATTGCATTTCTTGCCGGGCCGGGTGCGGCTTTTTGCCAAACCCGTTGTCAATCATGCCGCCAATGCCCGGGCCGTTGCCGGTTATTTGAACAAGCTGCCGGAGGTCAGATCCTTTTCGGTAAACCCCGCCAGCGGGTCCATCCTCATCGAGTACGACCCGGCAAATGCGGCGAGCAGCGACTTCTTAGCCGAGCTGGAGGGTTTTGTGCAAAGTCATTATAACAGGAGGTCGTTATGAGTTATTTAGCCGGGCTTACATTGGGCACCTTAGTGGCGGAAAAATTTCTTAAACCAAAGGCAGGCAATGAATTTTATCTTGTCCATGCCACCCCCACCAGGCGGCGTTACCTAAACCCGCAACTAATGGAGGAGAATTTTGCCCAGCAGGTCTTCAATACTCTCAAACAGCTTGATCAAATAAAAAGCATTTCCATCAACCCGGTTACCGCTTCTCTGGTGATTTGTTTTCAAGGCTCCGCAGAAAATATAGACCAATTGATTAACCGATTAAATCATGCCCCTGCCCCACCATTAAATGAAACAAGTCTGGTGCAAACAAAACTTGCCCGGGCCTTCCGCAGGGCTGACCGCTGCATTGCTGAAACCACCCGGGGCTATTTCGATTTAAGCACGGCCCTGGGGGCGGTCTTTCTCATCTGGGGGGTAAACAAAGTCATTAAATTGAAGCAGCAGCCCGCCGGGCCACAAATGCTGTGGTGGTCTTATAAACTACTGAAAGGCAAATAAAGCATGAAATATAAAAAACTGATTTTGCAGCTGCCCCGGCAACTGTCAGAAGGGGAAAAGGCTCTGCTTGAGGCAAAAATTCGTTCCTTTGGGGGTGTGGTAAGCGCCTATGTGGATGCCGCCGGTAAACTTACCGTGCTGTACGGGGCCTTTTTGGCACCTGAAAAGGTGTATCATGCACTGAATGCCACCCTGGGAAGTTCTCACCGAAAGCCCGCAAACAGAAAATCCGAGCTGCAGGCGGAGATTCATAACCATATCCAAAACCTGACCCTGTCAACGCTGGGTATTGTGGGGCTGGCCATCTTTCAACGGGTGGCACCCGGTGCCTTTCACGGTCTTTATTGGGCGCGCAGCGCACTGGTTTTGTTTGCTGCCAAATCCTTTATCACTTCCGGATTGGGCAGCCTGATCAAGGACTTGCGGCCAAACGCCGACACCTTGACCGCCACCGCCATCGCCGCCTCTGTCATTGGCAGAAGACCGGAATCCAGCCTGACCATCATTTTGCTTTCCAATATGGCGGAATTGCTGACCTCCTATACGGCGGAAAAGACCCGCAACCACATTTCCAACATGCTGAAGTTGGACCAGCCCCTGGCCTGGAAAATTACCTCGGAAGGCCACGAGGTAAGGGTTCCGGTAACTGAATTAAAGCCTCTGGATAAAATTCGGGTTCATATTGGCGAGAAGATTTCCGTAGACGGGCGGGTAGCCGGCGGCAAAGCCGCCGTGGACCAGTCCTCCATCACCGGGGAGTATATGCCGGTGGAAAAAGGATTGGGCGATGTGGTTTACGCCGGGACGGTGCTCAAGAGCGGTTCCCTGGAAATACAGGTGGAAAAAGTGGGCGACCAGACTGCCCTGGCCCGAATCGTCCACCTGGTGGAAAAGGCCCATTCCCGAAAAGCCCCCGTGCAAAATTTTTCCGATAAAATTGCCGCCATGCTGGTGCCTGTCTCCTTTATCTCCGCCGGTCTTGTTTACGGCTTCACCAAGGACTGGCAGCGGGTGCTCAATATGTTGTTTATCGATTATTCCTGCGGGCTTAAACTGTCTACATCCACCGCCATTTCTGCGGCCATTGGACAGGCTGCCAGCAGGGGCATTCTCATAAAGGGCGGTAATTATGTAGAGGCTTTGGCCAACGTCGACACCGTTATACTGGATAAAACAGGAACCATTACCCTTGGCAAACCTGAAGTGGTTGCTGTCCATACCGTGGAGGGTGTCACCGAGAAAGAACTGCTGCTGCTGGCTGCCTCCGCCGAATACCACTCCACCCACCCCCTGGCCACAGCCATCCTGTCCAAGGTGAGAGAGGCCGGTTGGGAAATTCCCCATCACGACAGTACGGAAACCGTTGTGGCCAGGGGTATCCGGGCCGTTGTGCCGGATAGCGGCTCCTTACAGGGCGGCATCATTCTGGTGGGCAGTGCCCAGTTTATGACGTAACATGAGGTGGCTGTTCAGCCCCTGGTCCCCCTGGCGGATGGAAGCAAAGAGCAGGGCCAAAACGTGGTTTATGTGGCCAGAAACGGTAGTTTGCTGGGTATTTTAACCATCAGTGACCTCATCCGTCCCAAAATGCGAAAGGCCATTAACCGCCTGCGGCGCATGGGCATTGATGAAATTGTTATGCTTACCGGGGACAGTCACAGGGTGGCCAAGCACACGGCGGAACAGTTGGGTTTGGATTCCTATGTGGCAGAGGTGCTGCCCCAGGACAAGGCCTTTTTGGTGGGCGAACTGCAGCGGGGTTCCCAGGTCATGATGATTGGAGACGGCATTAATGATGCCCCTGCCCTGGCCTTTGCGGACGTGGGCGTAACCATGGGCGGCAGCCGCACCGATGTGGCGGTGGAGGCAGCGGACATTACCATCAACTCGGACGAATGTTTAATGATTCCTGAGATCCTGCAGGAAGGCCGAAGAACCATGAACATTATCCGGCAGAATTTTGTGGCCACCATAGCCATTAATACCGGGGCAATGCTGTTGGGTGCCATGGGGAAAATCTCCCCCCTCCTCTCTGCGGTGATCCATAACGCCACAACCATCGGTGTGGTTTTGAACAGTGCCAGGATCTTAATGAGGAGGGGAAAAAATGATATTTAAGCCTTATCAAGTAGCACATGCCCTGCCCGGGCGTCTCCGGCTGCTGTTTAACAACGGCCTCCGCCAGCTGGGCACTGCCGACGCAATCCTGGTAAAAAAACCCGGTATTTTGTCCGTACGTTATAACCCGGTTATCCATTCCCTCCTAGTCTATTACGATGAAAAACAGTTGAGCCGGCAGGAGGTGCTGTCATTCATTGAAGGCCATTTAGGCCTCAAACCCGGCCTGCAAAGCCGGGACAATCTGTTCTGGCCCTTGCTGGCAGGTGGCGCCCTGCTGTTATCCTATGTTTACAAGCGTTCCTCCCAGGGCACCAATGTGTCCAGCA
>JAMCWI010000168.1 GCA_023481335.1 Bacillota bacterium
CAGTGGAAAAGAAGCTGCATACCCTCCATATGAACGGGCGGGAGATTTTTAAATTTGCCGTCAGGGTGATGGGTGAGGCAGCAGAGGAAGTGCTGTCGGCGGCAGGCCTGACTAAAGACGAACTGGACTTTTTCATTTCACACCAGGCCAACATCCGAATTATTGAAGCCGCGGCGAAGAGGCTGGGCCTGTCTTCAGACAAAGTTGTGGTCAATGTGGATCGCTATGGCAACACCTCCACCGCTTCCATTCCGCTCGCGCTCAATGATGCTTTACGGGATGGAAAAATTAAAAACAGCGACAACATAGTAATGGTTGGATTTGGGGCTGGTCTTACCTGGGGCGCTGTTGCCTTGCGGTGGTATGATTACAAGGAGAGATAAAATTTAGTTACAGGGGGCAAAAGGTATTGATCCGGACCGCTTTGTGCGACCTTTTGGGTATAAAATACCCGATAATCCAGGGCGGCATGGCCTGGGTGTCTACCGCCGAACTGGCTGCCGCAGTGTCCGAGGCTGGAGGGCTGGGGGTGCTCGGCTCGGGAGCGGCCCCGGCTGAATGGCTTGAAGAACAGATCAAACGGGCCAGAAGTCTTACAGATAAACCTTTTGGGGTAAACGTCATGCTGCGTTCGCCTTTTGTTGAAGAAGTCATGGCCGTCCTGCTTAAAGAGCCCGTGGCGGTGGTTACGACGGGGGCAGGTAACCCGGGCAAGTATGTTCCTGCCTTGCGGGAACTCGGTACGAGAGTTATCCCCGTTGTTTCTTCTACCGCCCTGGCCAGGCGTCTGGCGCGCGGCGGTGTCGACGCCCTGATAGCCGAGGGGATGGAGTCAGGCGGGCATATCGGTGAGCTAACGACCATTACCCTTGTGCCACAGGTGGTTGATGCCGTTGATATCCCGGTCATTGCCGCCGGCGGGTTTTTCGACGGGCGGGGCCTGGTGGCGGCGCTAGCGCTCGGAGCAGTGGGAGTGCAGATGGGCACGCGCTTTATGTGCGCGTCGGAGAGCACTATTCACCCCAGGGTCAAACAGTTTGTAATAAAAGCCAGAGAGCGTGACACAACTGTCACAGGCGCTTCCACCGGCCACCCGGTTCGGTCTTTGCGAAACAAGCTTTCAAAGTTATATGAGGAAATGGAAAGAAACGGGGCCAGTTCAGAAGAAATGGAAAGGTTAGGCGTGGGCAGCTTGCGGTTGGCTATGGTGGACGGTGATGTCGAGGACGGGACAGTGATGGCCGGTCAGGTGGCGTCTATGGTTCAAAAAGTTCAGCCTGCGGGCGAAATTATTAATGAAATAGTAACCGGGGCCGCGCGGTTAATCGGTGGTCTGTCGCAGGTGGTGGTCAATTCATGAAGTATGTCTTTGTCTTTCCCGGCCAGGGTTCCCAGTATGTGGGGATGGGTAAAGACCTGTATAATAGTTACGAATCAGCACGGGAAATATTTAAAAGGGCGGACGAGATTCTTGGCTTTTCCCTTTCAAACCTTTGTTTCAGCGGCCCCGCCGAAGAGCTTGATTTAACCGTCAACACCCAGCCGGCGGTGCTTGCCGTAAGCCTGGCCTGTTTTGCTTTATTACATAGCCACGGTGTAAGCCCGTCGGCAGTGGCCGGCCACAGTCTGGGCGAATACAGCGCCCTGGTGGCCGCCGGTTCGCTCTCAATGGAAGACGCCTTGGGTTTAGTCCGCAAGCGCGGCCGCTACATGCAGGAAGCAGTACCGGCCGGGCGTGGGGGGATGTATGCCGTCCTCGGGCTATCTGCAGGCGCGGTAACGGAAGTTTGCAGCCTTGCCTCGGCCAGTGGTGTAGTCGAGGCCGTCAACCTGAACTGCCCGGGCCAGGTGGTGATTGCCGGGGAGAACGACGCCTTGGAACAAGCAAAGTCGCTTGCCATAAAAGCCGGGGCTAAGCGGTGCTTGAAGCTTCCGGTAAGCGCCCCCTTTCACTCCAGCCTGATGAAGCCGGCCGGTATGCGGCTTGCGTCAGACCTGTCCGGCGTGAAATTGACCGACCCGGCCGTCCCGCTGGTGGCCAACGTCAGCGCTGATTTTGTGCGGACCGCTTCCGGGGTGAGGGATGCCCTGGTTCAGCAGATATTCAGCCCGGTACGATGGGAGGAAAGCATCAGGAGACTGGTAGAATCCGGGTTTGAAGCCTATATTGAGGTGGGGCCCGGCAGGGTCCTGGGAGGGCTTGTAAGGAAAATCCACCCTGCCGCAACCGTTCTGAACATTGAGGACGGTTCATCCCTGGAAAAAGTCCTTGCGCATGTCGGGGAGGTTGGCTAAAATGGTTCTTAGCGGAAAAGTTGCCGTGGTGACGGGAGCGTCCAGGGGGATAGGCAGGGCGATTGCCCTGGTCCTGGCCAAAAAAGGGGCCGGCGTGGTTATAAACTTCACCAGCCAGGCTGAGGCCGCCGAAGCGGTTGCCGGGGAAATCCGCGCCGCAGGCCGCCAGGCGCTTGTCTGCCGGGCGGACGTGTCAGATCCGGCCCAGGCGGCGGCGTTGGTTAAGGCGGCGGCTGATGAATTCGGCCGGGTGGACATACTGGTCAACAACGCCGGAATCACCCGTGACAACTTGATCCTGCGCATGAAGGAAGAAGACTGGGATACGGTACTGCAGGTAAATTTGAAGGGCGCTTTTAACTGCGCCAGGGCGGCGGCGCGCATGATGGTCAAGAACCGACACGGCCGCATTATTAACATTACCTCGGTGGTCGCCCTGACCGGTAATGCAGGGCAGGCAAATTACTGCGCGGCAAAGGCGGGATTAATAGGGTTGACCCGCGCTCTGGCCAAAGAGATTGGCTCGCGCCAGGTCACCGTCAACGCGGTGGCGCCGGGCTTTATCACCACGGACATGACCGAAAGATTGGCGCCCGACCTTAAGGAGAAGATGCTTTCTACCGTACCGCTGGCGAGGTTTGGCCGGCCGGAAGAGGTTGCAGGGCTGGTAGCCTTTCTGGCATCGGATGACGCCGCCTATATCACCGGGCAGACCATAGCCGTTGATGGTGGCATGACTTGTTTTTAGAGATTTATAATGCTTCAAAGTTCCCGAAAAGGGGGTGATTTGTTAATTATGTCTCTCTTCGACAAGGTAAAGTCGATTATAGTGGAACAACTTGGCGTGGAAGCCGAGGATGTTAAAATGGAATCATCCTTCGTTGACGACCTGGGGGCCGATTCCCTGGATATTGTTGAACTGGTAATGGCACTGGAAGAGGAATTCGACATCGAGATACCTGATGAGGACGCGGAAAAAATCCGCACGGTCGGCGAGGCCGTAAAGTATATCCAGGAACGCGGTTAAGGAGGCTTCTTCAAGTCCAAGTCCCGGGGGAAACTCGCGGGACTTTTTTAAGAGGGAGGTAAAAATTTTTGCAAAAGCGGGTTGTGATCAGCGGCCTCGGCATTATTTCACCGGTGGGAAGCGGCCTGGAGGTCTTTTGGGCTTCCCTTTTGAACGGGGTTCCGGGCATAAAGAATATAACCAGGTACGACCCTACCGGCTTTAGCACAAAGATAGCGGGCGAGGTTGTTGACTTCGAACCGGCAAACTATTTTGATAAAAAGGAAGCGCGCCGGCTGGACCGGTTCGCCCAGTTTGCGCTGGCTGCCACCGGGATGGCAATTCAGGACGCGGACCTCAACCTGGAAGAATCGGACCGGGACCGGATCGGGGTGATCCTTGGCTCAGGCATCGGCGGGATCGAGACGCTGGAAAATCAGGCCAGAGTACTGGCGGAAAAGGGTCCCGGCAGGGTCAGCTCACTTTTCGTGCCCATGATGATCGCCAATATAGGGGCCGCCCAGGTGGCGATTACCTACCGCCTGCGGGGCCCGAACATCACCAGTGTTTCGGCCTGTGCTTCCAGCACCAACGCGGTTGGTGACGCCTTTAAGCTGCTCCAGCGGGGGTACGCGGACGTGGTGATCAGCGGCGGCACAGAAGCTCCGATAACCCCCCTGGCCATGGCGGGATTTAGCTCGATGAAGGCTTTGTCGTGCAGAAACGAGGAGCCGCAGAAGGCGAGCCGCCCGTTTGACGCCCAGCGTGACGGGTTTGTGGTGGGTGAGGGGGCCGGGATCCTGGTAATGGAGACATTGGACCACGCTTTAAAAAGAGGCGCCCGGATCTACGCGGAAGTGGCCGGATACGGCAGCACGTGCGACGCCTATCACATAGTGGCCCCGGACCCTGAAGGCGGGGGCGCCGCCAACTCCATGCGGGAGGCGCTTACCGACGCGGAGCTCGCGCCTGAGGCCGTCGACTACATCAACGCTCACGCCACGTCTACCCCCCTGGGTGATAAGGCGGAAGTGCTGGCTATCAAAAAGGTCTTTGGAAGCCATGCCTATAAGCTGGCGGTCAGCTCGACCAAATCCATGACCGGGCACCTGCTTGGCGCGGCAGGCGGCCTGGAAGCGGCCGTCTGTATCCTGGCCATAACCAGGGGTAAAATTCCACCGACCATCAACTACGAGTTTCCCGATCCCGACTGTGACCTTGACTGCGTTCCAAACACGGCGAGGAATGCGGAGGTCAAAGTGGCGATGTCAAATTCCTTTGGTTTTGGTGGGCATAACGCTACCCTTATCTTCAAAAAATTTGAATAATGGGGTCAGGCTTTACTTTGTGAAATGCTATTTTCGAAGAATGTTGATTTTTACTTTGATTTTTATTGAAGGTGTGTCCCCTTTCCGATTACGCTTGGGCGATAGCATTTTCCAATAAAAAGCCCATGACCCTGCAGCCATAAATCGTTATGAAAATGCTGCCGTTATTTTTCAGATTACCGGCCACGGCTGTTAGTGGTAGCCTTCTACTAACGACTAATGACTACCGACCTACGACTAAGTTTTGAGGTGTTTCTTTGATAAGGGCCGCAAAAAACCTGGAAGCTTTAAAAGGTCGCCTGGGGATCGACTGGCACGACGAAGGGCTGTTTGCTCTGGCCCTGACCCACGGCTCTTATGCTTATGAAAACCGCCAGGCCGGCCCCGGGGACAACCAGCGCCTGGAATTTCTCGGCGACGCAGTTTTAGAGCTGGTTGTAAGCGATTATATGTATAAAACGTACCCGCATTTCAGCGAGGGTGAATTGACCAAGCTGCGGGCGGCGGTGGTCTGTGAACCCTCACTGGCAAGGGTGGCGCGGGAGCTTGGCCTCGGGCCGTGCCTTCTGATGGGCCGGGGCGAAGAGCGCTCGGGCGGCCGCGAAAGGCCCTCCATCCTTGCTGATGCCCTTGAAGCCATCCTTGGCGCAATTTACCTCGACCAGGGGCTTGAAAAGGCGGGCGAAATTGCAGTTGCCCTGCTTACTCCGGTGATTGAGGACGTGCTCGAAGGGCGGAGCGACCGGGATTACAAGACAGAACTGCAGGAAGCTGTCCAGCAAAATAACGGCGGCCAGGTCCATTACATCATTTTGAAAGAAGAAGGCCCCGACCACGATAAAATATTTACAGCCGGGGTGGTTTACAAAAACAAAATTATCGGCACCGGCGCCGGACGCTCCAAAAAGGAATCAGAACAGCAGGCCGCCCGCGAAGCCCTTTCCAGGGTGCCTGCCCCTTAACTTATCAGTGCCAGGCAGTCAACTCGTATACTTATTTGAACTGCGACGGCGTTTCGGTATTTTCATCCGCAGTTTGTGACAGCGCATATCACGGGTTTACTTATTTTCTATTGAGGGAGCATAAATGGCCTTTTTTAACAAGCTTAAGGAAAGTTTGACGAAAACCCGGCAAAACCTGGTCGGCAAAATTGACCAGGTCATCCACAGGTACAAGAAAATAGATGAAGAGATATACGAAGAGCTTGAGGAAGTCCTGATCCAGGCGGACGTAGGTGTGAATACAGCCGTCGAACTGGTGGATCGTCTCCGCCGCGCAGTGCGTGAAAGGCGGGAGGACGACGCCGAAAAGTTAAGGCCCATGCTGAAAGAGATTATTAAAGAAATAATGGGTGAAGAAAGCGTCCCGGTCAACCTGGATGGTAACTGTCCGACTGTGATCATGGTGGTCGGGGTAAACGGCGCCGGCAAGACCACGACTATCGGCAAGCTCGCCCACTATTACAAATCTGAAGGGAAGAAAGTTGTCCTGGGCGCGGCTGACACCTTCCGGGCGGCGGCGGTAGAGCAGCTCGAGATATGGGCTAACCGGGTAGGGGTTGACCTGATCAAGCACCGGGAGGGGTCCGACCCGGCGGCGGTGGCCTTCGACTCCCTGCAGGCCGCCAGGGCGAGGCGCGCCGACGTGCTGATCATCGACACGGCAGGGCGCCTGCACACCAAGACCAACCTGATGGAAGAGCTGAAAAAAATAAAAAGGGTCCTAAACCGGGAGATGCCGGGCGCGCCCCACGAGGTGCTGTTGGTCCTAGACGCCACAAACGGCCAGAACGCCGTGAGCCAGGCCAAGCTATTCGGGGAAGCGGTGGGCGTGACCGGGATCGCCCTGACCAAGCTGGACGGCAGCGCCAAGGGGGGCGTGGTGATCGCGGTCAACAGCACGCTGGAAATCCCCATCAAGCTGATCGGCGTGGGCGAAGGGCTTGAGGATATAAGACCTTTTATCGCCGGCGAGTTTGTGGATGCTCTTTTTGCCTGAAAGTGGGACGTTGAAAATACGGGTGCTCCCTATTCAATGAAAAATTTTGTAGACAAAAGACTAAATGTTCTGTACTTGAAAAAGGACTGTTTTTATTTTGTTGAAAGAGCTTCCCAAAACTCCCAGCGGTAAAATTCTAAAGCGAAATCTGCGGGACAAATACACTGATTTTTACAATGAGTGAGCTGTGAGAAGCGTAGGTTTAAGAGACCTGAGCCGTTAAACGTAGTCCATTTGCGATAACTCTTAATCTGAACGGGAATAAAAAGGAGAAGGCTATCGCCGACCAGGCCGAAGCCTTCTTCTTTTTTTCAGTGTTGAAATGCGTCGGTAAAGCGGCGCTTAACGGCTCTCCGGCATGGTGCAAAGCCTTCTCCCGTTTCTTTAGGCACGGTCTAAATGTCTTGCCGTCGGCGTCAATGATGTCTCAACATTGCCGGCAATTGAGCCAGACCTGCTATTTACGCAGTTGCCCAGCGCAGCTCCCCACAGACCAGTCTGTACCGCAGTCCCTCTCCGGGTACCGGCGCCGGCGCCACCATGAGCGGTTGCAGTACACCGACCTTCTTGATGCTTTGCGCAAGCCGGTCTAAAGCGGACTGGTCAAAATTGCGTCGAGGGTTGTTAGGGTTCGGGTCGTCCGCCACACTAATTGCTTTAATCTCGGCCAAAACTTTCACCACCAGTAACGTAAATTTTCAACCCCCCCGCAGGGGGGACCTGCAGTTAAAGAAGCAACAAGCCAAAGCGACAATATAACCACAATTTCAATGCACCTTGCAAGTGCAGCAGTCGCTTTTATTAATTCAGGTAACAATTGAGCATCAATATTGGATGATGATTCGCTATTTGTTATTTCCCGAATGTGTTTTAACAAACATACGAAGGTATCCTGCAATTCTGTCATTAGCTTATCTTTTTCAGTCATAACATCTCCTCCCCGCCCCGCTTTCTTTTGCCAATTAACTGGCAATTATTTATCATTAGCTTGACAAAAACTTTCATTCCCCTTGTCATTTACACCTCCTCACTGTTTTGATATACTTGTCTAAATGATTATAGACATGCCGAACTGCATGTCTCACTTTGTTTTTCAGTTATGTTGTCCGGCCAGATTTCTTCTACAGTCTTGCCGATGGCCTTAGCGATGTACGGCCTGACCCGGAACCCTTTGTTGCGGCCGATGGAGTAAACAACCTGGTGGATCATGCCGGGAGTCACACCGGCTGCTCGTGCGATGTCAACCATTTTAACGCCGTGCAAGACCATCTCGGCGCGTATCTCCCGCGGTGTCATGCCCTTGGTTTTGTCCATAGCCAATCCTCCTTCCTGGCTGGGAGATGCCTGTCTATAAAAAAAATATCCTGGACATAATAATAATAATGTGTCTGAGTTACTATGTCAATACAAAATGTGACGGTGTTACTAATTTATGAGTATTTCAGAACGCATATCCAAACTAAGAAGCATATTGAATTTAAAACAATTAGAATTTGCAACTCCCTTAGGTGTTGACAAGGGGAATGAAAGTTTTCTTGAAAAGGGAACACGTAGTCCATCAGAGTCTTTAATTAAACTCATCTCATATGAATATGGTGTCTCTGTAACATGGTTAAAATCAGGTGAAGGCGAGATGTTTATTTCACCTGTTGAGACTGTGAAAAATCAAATAGCCCGCTTCGGCGAGCAGGCTCTTCAAAAAGCGTTATATGAAATTTTTAGTAAGCCGGTGCAGATGATTCTTGAAAGCGAAGCGCAGTATCCTGAAAGGAATAAAGAAAAACACTTCGACCGTGGATTTATATCTACCTATGTTGGAAGTGGCAAAACGGAATCTTTCCTCTCCAATTTTTTTGCGGTTGACCCGGAATTAAGGCGCATGATTGAAATATTGCAAATCCTCTGGGAAAGCGGCGATGACCGGCTTAAAGCCTGGGCCTCAATTCAATTCGACCGTGCTTTCCCCACCGACGTAGTTGAGGAAGCCCAAAAAAAATAAAAAGAAACCAACCAGGCATCCGTTGCTGGTCCTTTCATAGACTGTATTTATGTATAAAATAATGTAAAACCTTTCAAGACCGCCCATCCCCGATTTTTCCCACTTTACCCCGCCATTTTAGTTTTATCATTTTATCTGAGACGTTTAACTAAACATAGCTTCTATTACCAACCCCTAAAAAAACTTATAAGGCCAGGATATATTTTCTCACCGAACTCCCCTTTAGAACGGAGCGGGACTTTGGTTCGCTCGAACAGCAAAAGTAATTTTCTTTTTTAAATTTTAAAGGAAATCTTTAGTTTTACCTAGAAAAATGAAATTTGTATAAACATAAAATTTTTTTAGGTGCATTATCTGTATGACTAACCGTCTAGAATTTTTACTTTAATTTTCGCCTCATTTTTTTTGCTGGCAAGAGAGTACTTAAAAGGGAGAAAGTAGCGGTAGTGGAAACATTAAAACCTTACAAAACTGAAAGGGATAATTCCGTAATAATGCGGAAAGTTCGCTCCAATAACACTACACCTGAAGTTATTTTTCGCAAGGCTCTTTGGGCGAAAGGACTTCGCTATAAAATATGCCAGTCGAATTTGCCTGGAAAGCCCGATATAGTTATACCTTCAAAACGTTTGGCAATATTTATTGACGGGGATTTTTGGCACGGTATTCAATGGCGAAAGAGAAATTTATCAGCGTTGGAAGAACAATTTCGTGAAACTGGTTCAAAGGAATACTGGCAAAATAAAATCAGGCGTAATATGAGCAGGGATTGTGCCGCAACGGCTTCTCTTTTATCTGATGGTTGGATAGTCCTTCGCTTTTGGGAAAGTGAGGTTCAAAAAAATTTGGGTAACTGTGTTGATTTGGTTTTGGAAGTTGCGAGGAAAGGCGCAATGCCTGACCTCTTGTCGGTCACCCCTAAAAAAACGTTCGCGGAGTTTTTCGCGGGGATAGGCTTAATGAGGATGGGCCTGGAAAGGCAGGGCTGGAATATTTCTTTTGCCAATGACATAGACGTTCAGAAATATGAAATGTATAAGGAGCAATTCAATGACGCCGATCGACATTTTTTATTAGGTGACATTCATATAATCCCCGTCGAATCTGTTCCAACAGTTACTCTGGCTACAGCTTCTTTCCCATGCAATGACCTTTCTCTGGCTGGAGCAAGAAAAGGGTTATCAGGAAAACAGTCATCAGCTTTTTGGGGTTTTGTTCGTATTCTTGAAGAGATGAAGGAACGCAAGCCACCTATTATTTTGCTTGAGAATGTAGTCGGTTTTCTTACTTCACATAAAGGCGCGGACTTTAAAGAAGCATTGCTTGCATTGAATCGATTGGGTTATGACGTCGACACGTTTATACTCGATGCCGCGCGCTTTGTGCCCCAAAGCAGGCAGCGCCTTTTTGTAGTAGGAATATTAGGCGGTTCCGAAATATGGGAAGTTCGGGAAACTCTTCGCTTTTATGAAAGCGACGTCAGACCTAAAGCTATAGCAGATTTTATCTTCACCCACCCGGAGATTAGGTGGAATATACGCGATTTACCCTCCCAACCTCAGAACAGCGTAACACTTGAATCCATTCTGGAAGATATACCCGAAACGGCGCCTGAGTGGTGGAGCCCAGAACGGGCTGAATATCTTCTAAACCAAATGAGCAACCGTCACCGGGAAATTGCTATGGAAATGATAACAGGAGATAAATATTCTCATGGCACAGTTTTTAGGCGCGTGCGAAACAGTCAGTCAATGGCGGAGTTGAGAACCGATGGTTTTGCGGGATGCTTACGCACGCCGCGTGGGGGGAGCGGGAGACAAATTCTTTTCATGGCCGGAAAGGGCCGGTTTTTCGCAAGATTGCTAACACCACGCGAATGTGCCCGCCTTATGGGAGCGGATGATTATCAGATATCAGTTCCACTTAACCAGGCGCTTTTCGGTTTTGGTGACGCTGTGTGTGTACCGGTAATCGAATGGATCGCAAAATATTATCTGAATCCGGTTGTGAACGAATTAATTAGAGGACGACCATTATGTCTGTATGTGAAAGAGGGTTGAGCGGTGGAACCAAAAGATAGGGCTATTAAGGTATTTGACAAATGGTATAAGGAATTGCCGATTCACAAGCCCAGTGGAGGCCCGGCAAGAGGAACAATAGGCGCTGCTTTGGTAGTGATCGAGAGATTAAAGACTGACTTTGTTCTGAAACTGGATTCTCACAGGGCTGCGGGACAATCCCAAATTAAAGGGGCGAGCGGTGCGGCGGTTGCGCGAATATTGTCTACATTTGGGGAAAATAGGCCCTTTATTAAAGAAGGTGGTCGCACGAATCGCGGTGGCCCCGGTGACATAGAAAAAATGTTGGGCGCTATTCAAACAGTGCGTTTAGAACGTTTCACTGCTGATGAACGGAACGAGATCCTGCAGGAACTTCAGCTTTTTCTGGTTAACAAGGTCCGCGATTATCATAACAGGCAACGCCTGAAAGTTTTGTATGATCCAACAAGAAGCACGTGGCAATCTATTCAAGATTTGCTCGTCATGGCTCACGAGACCGGCAAGGAAGGCCCCGTAGCGCAATACCTCGTTGGCGCTAAACTCCAACTCAGGTTTCCACATTACCATGTTGAAAACAATTCTTACAGCACTGCGGACGATCA
>JAMCWI010000128.1 GCA_023481335.1 Bacillota bacterium
CTTTCCATACTGCGCATAAAAGAGCTAAAAAATGGTAAGAATGATAAAATGGTCGAGGCCATGTGTTTAAAACAAGGATTTAAAGTCCTTGACTGCACCCTCGGCCTGGGAACTGACGCCATTGTCGCCAGCTTCGTAGCCGGGTCGGAGGGTAGGGTAGTTGGGCTGGATAAATCCACGTTGCTGGCAGCTATCGTCGGATACGGCCTGGCTCATTACCGGACGGGTGAAGAGGATATCGACCTGGCCATGCGAAGGATCGAAGTTATTGCGGTAGATCACCGGGAATTTCTCGCCAGGACTTCCCCCGGCAGCTTTGATATAGTATATTTCGACCCGATGTTTCGCCGGCCACGCTATCGTTCTCCGGCGATAAACGCAATGCGCGAACTCGCCGCGCCGGATCCCCTTGAAAGGGAATCCGTGGAAATGGCCGCGCAAATTGCCGCGCGCCTTGTAGTGGCCAAAGAGACGCGTGGCAGCGGCGAGCACGAAAGGTTGGGTTTGAACGAAACCTTTGGTGGAAAGTACTCGCCGGTCGTTTATGGATTACTTGAGGGGCGGGGTGGCAGTAGAAGGTGAAGAGTTTTTATGGCGAAGCCCCGCCGCTTCTGGTAATTACCGGGCCAACCGCAACTGGTAAGAGCAGCGCGGGGGTTATGGCCGCTGATATACTTGGCGGAGAAATTATTTCTGCGGACTCCATGCTTATTTACCGGCACATGGATATCGGCACGGCCAAGCCGACTTCCGCCGAGAGGCTAGGCATACCGCATCACATGATCGATATCGCCGATCCCGATCAGGAGTACAGCGTGGCTCTATATCAACAGCAGTCCAGGGCGGCTGTAAAGGACGTCCTGCAAAGGGACAGACTGCCCCTGCTCGTCGGCGGAACGGGCCTTTACGTCAATGCTGTTATAGACAGTTATGATTTCAGCGGCGCTGGCGGGGACAGATCGCTGCGGGAAAAATTTAAACACGAAATTGCCGCCTCGGGCGCCGAATCACTTCATCTTAAACTTCAATGTGTCGACCCTGAGACAGCGGCTAAACTGCACCCAAAAGATACGAGAAGGGTCACCAGGGCGCTTGAAGTATATTACCGTACGGGCATGCCGATTTCCAGCTTTCAGTACAAGGATGATCAAAAATCAGTCTATAATCTAAAGATGTTCGGCCTGACCATGAGCCGCGATTTACTGTACCGGCGAATCGAAAAAAGGGTCGACGAAATGATTGAAGCCGGCCTGGTAGACGAGGTAAGGGCGTTGATGGCCAGGGGTTACTCACCTGAACTGCCTTCCATGCGCGGCCTTGGTTACAAGGAAATAATAGCTTACCTGCAGGGTGACCTGAACCTGGACCAGGCAGTGGAGTTGTTGAAAAGGAATACCAGGCACTTTGCCAAGAGGCAGTTAACCTGGTTCCGTAAAGATACAAGGATTGAGTGGCTTGACGTGGAAAACTACGGCAACATTACAGATCTGGCCCGGGAAATTAGTGCAAAAATAGCAGGAGTATTTTTACCTTTGTAGAACATAATAAAAAGAAAAACATTCCAATGGAGGGAACCCTTATGACAAAGCCCCAGATAAATTTGCAGGACGCCTTTTTAAACCAGGTTAGAAAGGAAAACGTACCCGTTACAATTTTCCTTATTAACGGCTTTCAATTAAAAGGAATGGTGCGTGGTTTTGATAACTTCACCGTTATCCTTGAGAGCGACGGAAAACAGTTGATGGTCTACAAACACGCTATTTCTACAGTCAGCCCGTTAAAGCCGGTCAACACATCCTTCTCGGAAACAAAGGGGTCCTAAATTGTTGAATAACGTTGCTTAAACTTATTCAATAAAACCTTGCAAGAACAGGCCCCTTTTAAAAGGGTCTTGTTTTTTTGGTCACTATCCAACCGTACGGGCGTATAATTAAATGACTTTGCCCGCGCGAGGTGGCCGACAGGTGAAAATCAAAATATGGAACGTTGAACAACCCGCCGGCTCCGGGTTAAAAGTGAGTAACAGGCCCGGGGCGCCTCCGGCAAAGCCGGCCGGGAAAAGTAAAGCAGCCGGTGAAGACAAAAACCAGGTGACCTGTGCCCGGGAAATAATGCAGGAACTCGATGCCCTTGTCGGCCTTTCCAGTGTTAAAAAGCTGATTGGGGAAATATATGCCTTTGTTGAAATCCAAAAGCGGCGTCAAAAAGAAAAACTGGTCACTCAGCCGCTGGTACTGCACATGATTTTCAAAGGTAATCCGGGTACCGGAAAGACAACAGTAGCCAGGATCCTTGGAAAACTGTTCAAGGATGTCGGGGTGCTGGCCAAGGGACATCTCGTTGAAGTCGAAAGGGCCGATATGGTGGGAGAATTTATCGGTCATACGGCCCAAAAGACCAGGGAGCAGATTAAGAAAGCTCTGGGGGGCATACTTTTCATTGACGAAGCTTATTCACTGGCGCGGGGAGGCGAAAAGGATTTCGGCAAAGAAGCAATTGACGCGCTTGTTAAGGGGATGGAAGACCACAGGGACAACCTGATCCTGATTCTGGCCGGATACCAGGATGAAATGGACTGGTTTACCGAGGCTAATCCCGGACTGCGCTCTCGCTTTCCAATTCATATTTCCTTTCCTGACTACGACCACAGGGAACTACTGGCCATAGCCGACCTGATGATGAAGAAAAGAGAGTATTTCCTGACTTCCGGCGCCCGCGAGGAACTGCGGTTTCTCGTTGAAAAGGAGCGTCGCAGGCACGAGCACAGCGGCAACGCCAGGCTGGTGCGAAACCTGCTCGAGCGCGCTATCCGCAGGCAGGCGGTGCGGCTTTTGAACCAGCAGGCAAACATAAGCCGGGATGACCTGATGACCATCACCAGAGAAGATATTGAAGATAACGGTGGAAAAAGTGTAAATCCAATTACATAAAATAGCCGGTGAGAATATGACAAATATTGATTTTGAAAAACTGGCACGGGAAGTAACCGCCGAAGTTTCCCACATATATATTAATATAGATAAAATAGCCCTTGCCAATCACTCAAAAGTGCTTGAAGCATTTCACAAGGCAAAAGTAAGTGATTCACATCTTAAAAGCACTACCGGATACGGTTACGGCGACAGGGGCAGGGAAACATTAGAAACAGTTTTCACGCGTATTTTCCGGGCCGAGTCAGCCCTGGTGCGGTGCCAGATAGTTTCCGGCACCCATGCCATCGCCCTTTGCCTGTATGGCATCCTGCGCCCCGGAGACGTCCTTCTTTTCGCTCAGGGTGAACCTTACGATACCCTCAGTGAAATAATCGGCAGCAGGAGGGACTCGAATGGTTCACTGAAAGAGTTCGGAGTGAAATACCGCCAGTTAGAACTTAATCAGGACGGAAAAGTCGACCTGAAAGCGCTGGAGGAGGCGCTCTTGCAACGTGTCCGCCTGGTAATGATCCAGCGCTCAAGAGGGTACAGCCTTAAACCATCCCTGTCTATAGACAGGATAAGAGAAATATGCGCCCTTGTTAAAAAGGTTTCTCCCGGGACGGTTGTCTTTGTTGACAATTGCTACGGTGAATTTGTTGAAGAGGAAGAGCCCCTGGAGGCCGGCGCCGACATTGTTGCCGGCTCTTTTATTAAAAACCCCGGCGGCGGTCTCGCGCCCACCGGCGGCTACGTGGCCGGTAAACGGGAACTGGTCGAGGCGGCCGCGTCGCGCTGGACGGCCCCGGGTATAGGCGCCGAAATAGGCCCCGCGGCAGAATATCAGCGTTTACTGTTCCAGGGGCTCTTTGTCGCGCCTCACGTGGTTGCAGAAGCTCTAAAAGGGGTAGTTTTTGCATCTCGTTTTTTTGAAAGGATCGGTTTTCCGGTTTACCCGCTTTACAACGAAATCCGAACCGATATCGTCCAGAGCGTCCTCTTGGGCTCACCGGAAAGAATGTCGGCTTTTTGCCGCGGCATCCAAAAGTCGTCTCCTATTGATGCCCATGTTGTTCCTGAACCCTCTCCCATGCCCGGCTACGGCGATTCGGTCGTAATGGCTGCCGGCACCTTCGTCCAGGGCGCCTCCCTTGAACTCACCGCAGACGGACCCGTGCGGCCTCCCTACGCGGTATACCTGCAGGGCGGGTTATTTAAAGAACATGTGATAATCGCGGCTATTACCGCTGCAAGGGAGATTTTAAAAACCAGGGGATAATTTCCATGGAAGGTTTCTCAGGTTGTCCGGGCACGGCTATAAACTAATAAAATGAACCGTTGCCTTTATGTATGATTTTTTTGAAAATCAAGAAAAATTGGTTAGCATTTAGGATAAAAGGAAGGTATTAATTATTTTTTGGCGAAAGAAAAAGTTATATTATTCCTTAGATGGCGGTGTATTTAATGAACTTTAAACAATTGGAAGCTTTTTTATGGGTAGCAGAACTGCAGAGCTTCACCAAAGCCGCCCGCCAGCTATATATGAGCCAGCCCGCCGTTAGTTTTCAAATTAAAGCACTCGAAGAGGACCTGCAGGTGGCTCTGTTTCAGCGGGGAGATAAAAAGGTAATCCTCACTGAAGCGGGACGCCTTTTATATCCCGAGGCAAAACTGATGCTCAGGCAGTACCTTAAAATTAAAGCCGGACTGGACGATTTAAAGGGGCTTAAAACCGGCCATCTGGTCGTCGGCGCTAGCACTATACCTGGTGAATATTTACTTCCTTTGCTGATCGGAGGTTTTAAAGATAAATACCCAGGTATTCACATTTCCCTGAAAGTTTCCGGCAGCGGGCAGGTGGGACGCTGGGTAAGGGAAAGAGAAATAGACCTTGGTATAACCGGCTTTGCTGTCAACGAGTCCGGGATGGAGTGCACACCCTGGCTGAAGGACAACCTGGCGCTTATAGTCCCGGCAGCACACCCATGGGCCTTAAGGCAGTCAGTTAGCCTTGCGGATTTAAAAAAAGAATTAATTATATTACGAGAGCCCGGCTCAGGGACTCGCTGTACAATCGAGCAAAAACTCGCCGAAAATAATATTTATCTGGAACAGCTGCCGCGGGGGATGGAATTGGGAAGCACCAGGGCGGTAGTAACAGCCGTGGAAGCCGGATTGGGGATCAGTTTTGTTTCCAGGTTCGCTGTAAAGGAAGCACTGGAACTGCAACTGGTTAAAGAAGTTCAGGTAAACGGCTTAAATTTAAACCGTTTTCTTTACGTGGTCAAACACAGTCACAGTGTGGGCGGTTTTGCTGTTGAGGCGTTTACTTCTTATATTAACGAAAAGGAGCTAATACGGTCTTTTCCAGGACTAATGGTATAAATATTGCGATATTTTCCCAGGAACGAAGTTTCAATTCGGATTATTACAACCAGATCAACAACGCCCTTGCTTTTCCAGGCTTTTTCCGGGGAGCCCTGGATTGCCAGGTCAAGGCGATTAACGATCAAAAATACCTGTCCGCGGCCTATGCCCTGCATAAATTTTCCCTCAACGTCAGTCTCCAAAAATTCATTGTAGATCATTTTAGTTGTAATATTTAATTGATCTTTCTTACCAGTCCGACAACCTTGCCCAGCACCTTGACTTCACTGGCGTAAATAGGTTCCATAAATTTATTTTCAGGTTGAAGGCGGATCCGGCTGACCTCCCTGTAAAACCTCTTTATAGTAGCCTCATCTTCCAGAAGGGCTACGACGATGTCACCGTTAACGGCGTCAGGCTGATGTCTCACCAACACCATGTCCCCCTCCAAAATACCCGCGTCGATCATGCTGTCGCCGCGTACCGTCAGCATAAAAAATTCGCCTTCTCCCGTAAAATCAACGGGAAGGGGGAAAACGTCCTCCCTGTTTTCAACAGCCAGGAGTGGTTTGCCAGCCGCCACGCGCCCGAGAATAGGCACTCCGGTTACTTCATAATTCCTTCCTACCATTTCGTCAAGAATTTCAATTGCCCTGGGCTTGGTAGGGTCACGCCTCAGATAACCTTTTTCTTCCAGCCTTTTTAAATAATTGTGCACTGTAGAACTGGAGCTCAGACCTACTATCTGACCAATTTCACGCACGGCTGGAGGGTATCCTTTTTGGCGAATACTTTTTTTAATTACCGCGAGGATCGCCGCCTCCCTTGAAGTCAGGCCTTTCATCAGGATTATCACCAACTCCATATTTTGGCTTGATTATACCATGAAAAATTGTTTTTGAAAACACTTGTTCGAATTAATAAATAAAAATTTTTAACTTTTAGAAGGAAACAAGAAAGGTGTCGCAGAAGAGTTAATTCAAAATATTTGGGGGATGAATTCAGTTGCAAAAGGTTCAGGTGGCGATAATCGGCGCCGGCAAGGGCGGGCACTCTATATACCGGATGCTCAAAGCCATGGAAGAAGTGGAGATTATAGGCCTTGCCGATCCTAATCCGGCAGCGCAGGGCATCCTTGCCGCCATGGAAGAAGGAGTATTTGTCACCCCGGATTTCAGCGACCTGATTATAAAACCCGGGCTCGACGTGATAATCGAAGTGACCGGTCGTCCGGATGTCCGAAAGCGAATTTTTGAGCTAAAAAATGAGTCAACGTCTGTCATGGAGGCGCAGGCCGCCAATTTAATGATGACCATATTAAAAGAAAAAGAAGAGCTTTTGGAAATCAAGCGGATCCAGGGGGAGCTTTCTGCTATTTTAAATTCGGTCCAGGAGGCAATCGAAGTTGCGGACATCAACGGCCATATAAAGTACGCTAACCAGGCTTTTTCGAGGGTAACCGGCATACCTGTGAAAGATAGAATCGGCAGGAATATTTTCGAGGTGTCGCCTGAAGGCGCCCTGGCCAACGTGCTTAAGACCGGGAAAATTGTCTTCGGCAAACGCACGAAAGTCGGGGGAAGTAACGCTGAAGTAATTTCGAACGCCGTACCCATTATCGTTGACGGCAAAATGGAAGGCGGGGTTGTAGTATTCCAGCATTTTACCGATGTAATGAACCTTATCGAAGAGCTAAAAAAAAGCACCACCATAATCAACAACCTGACGGACAAACTGGGCCAGGTCACCACAAGCAAGTATTCGTTCAGGGACATCATCGGTGAAAGTTCTGTTTTGAAAGATTGCATAAGCATAGCTGAAAGAGCGGCGCAGAGCAATACCACCGTACTCCTCCTCGGGGAAAGCGGCACCGGCAAGGAACTTTTTGCCCATGCCATTCACAGCTCTTCAAACCGCCTGGAAAAACCCTTTATAAAAATAAATTGCGCGGCTATCCCCGAGACTCTTTTGGAGAGCGAATTTTTTGGATACGACAAAGGCGCTTTCACCGGCGCCGTGAAATCAAAGATAGGAAGGTTTGAACTTGCGCACGGCGGAACTCTGTTTCTTGACGAAATTGGTGATATGAGCCCGCACCTCCAGGCCAAACTGCTGCGGGTTCTGCAGGAAATGGAATTTGAGCGGGTAGGCGGCACCCAGACTATAAAGGTGGATGTGCGGGTAATAGCTGCAACCAACCGCAGGCTTCACGAATTAATCCGTCAGGGCAAATTCAGGGAAGATCTTTATTACCGCCTGAACGTTGTTGAGCTTACCATCCCTACGCTGCGCATGCGCAAAGAAGATCTGCCCGCGCTGGCGAACAACCTTATTGTTATGTTAAACAGAAAACTTGGGAAAAAAATAATAGGGCTGGCAAAGGACGCGGAAGAACTTCTTTTCAACTACGATTGGCCGGGCAATGTCAGAGAACTTGAGAACGTTATCGAGAGGGTAATGGTTACCACCGACGAAGAAGTCCTGACCAAGAAACACATGCTTTACTACATGAGCCAGTTTAAAAGTTCAACTGAACGGGACAGCGAAATAATGCCCATTGATCAAATGGAAGAGGTCCTTATAAAGAAAGCCTTAGCCAGGTTTGGCAACACTGTGGAAGGCAAACGCCAGGCTGCCCAGGCTTTAAATATTTCGCTGGCCACCTTATACAACAAGTTAAAAAAGATCCGGCCGGTTTTTAAGTATTAGAATATTTACAATTATGAGAATTACGAGGCATTTAGGATGAATGCATTTTTTATTTAATGCAATTCTAATTATTAGAATATTTTTCATCAATTATACATTATTTAACATATATTAATATAATAAATTGCATTCTTAATATTATTTTCTGCATAAAATCAATAAAATCAACAGTTTATTCTAGTTATACTTAAATTTTGCTTATTATTTAGCGTTGGTATAAAAATTGCAAAATAATTATTCGGGCTAACACTAAAGAGGGGGGATAACCATAAAAACAATCGACGCCCACACAATTATTGAGGCTGTCGCCAGGATTTGTCAGGAGGCTAATTTTAATTTGGGGCAGGATATGCTGGACAGCTTCAAAAAAGCCTACGAAGAAGAGATTTCATTAACCGGGAAGGAAATACTTCAGCAGTTATTAAAGAATTCTGAAATTGCCCGCCTCGATTCCGTTCCGATGTGCCAGGATACAGGGTATGCCGTTGTTTTTGCCGAACTCGGACAAGATGTGCGGATCACCGGCAATCTTTACGACGCAATTAACGAAGGCGTGCGAAAGGGCTATACCGAGGGATACTTAAGAAAATCAATTGTCGGCCACCCGCTGGAGCGCAAGAATACCGGGGATAATACACCTGCAGTCATCCACACCAAAATTGTCCCGGGAGAAAATTTGCGGATTATTGTTGCCCCCAAAGGCGGCGGCAGCGAAAATATGAGCGCCATCAAGATGCTGAAGCCCGCTGAAGGTGTCGAGGGTGTTAAGAAGTTTGTGATAGACACCGTTAAAGCCGCCGGCCCAAATCCATGCCCGCCGGTGGTGGTCGGCGTGGGTATCGGCGGAACTTTTGAAAAGGCGGCGCTTCTCTCAAAGGAAGCGCTGCTGCGAAATCTGGGCGAGAAGAATAAACTTCCGGATATTGCCCTCCTGGAAGAAGAATTGTTGGCAGAAATCAACAAACTGGGCATTGGGCCCCAGGGCCTGGGTGGCAGGGTCACTGCTCTAGCCGTGCATGTAGAAATCTACGCGGCGCATATAGCCAGCCTGCCGGTCGCCGTTAATCTAAACTGCCACGCCGCCCGGCACAAGGAGGTTACCCTATAAGCGTTCCTTTCTAATTTCTATGAATAGGAGGTTTACTATTTGACTCAGATCAGGCTTACTACTCCACTTTCCGATAAGACTGTTGAAAGCCTGCGCATCGGTCAGCGCATTGTTTTTAACGGAATCATTTATACCGGACGTGACGCTGCTCATAAAAAGTTGGTAGAACTAATCGAGCAGGGAAAAGAATTACCCTTTGATCCGAAAGGACAAGTCATCTATTACGTGGGTCCCTCACCGGCAAAACCGGGTAAAATTATTGGCTCTGCCGGTCCCACTACCAGCGGCAGGATGGATATATATGCTCCAAAGCTTTATGCCCTAGGATTAAAAGCCACTATTGGCAAAGGGCGGCGCAGTCCCGAAGTAATCGAAGCTATGAAAAAATACAATGGGGTATACATGGCAGCGGTTGGGGGAGCGGCAGCGCTTATCGCAAAGAGCATCATTGACGCGAAAGTAGTGGCTTACCCTGAACTGGGCCCGGAAGCTATCTACAGGTTGACAGTTAAGAATTTTCCTGTGATAGTGGTCAATGATTCCCTGGGCTGTGACCTTTACGATGAAGGTATAAAAATATACTCAACTAAATAACCAAAATTTTTCCTTTTATTTATCAATAACGTCCATATATTGCTACTACTTGTTAATAGGGAAGGAAAATTTGTTTATTTACCGAATTTCTAAAGAACGTTCATATTTTGATATTAGAGGGGGATCTTCACCAAGTGAAAATGTTCGAATACATGGGGAAGGAATTATTTGGCCGCTTCGGCCTGCCGGTACCGAAAGGCAAAATGGTTGCAAGTCCTGAAGAAGCGGCTGTTGTGGCAGGGGAGATCGGCGGACCGGTAGTGATTAAGTCCCAGGTCCTGTCCGGTAAACGCGGCAAAGCCGGCGGCATCAAGTTTGCCGACACCCCTGAAGAAGCAGAAAAGGCAGCCCGGGAACTTTTCGGCATGACCATCCAGGGGCTTTCTGTCGATATACTTCTAGTGGAAGAAAAACTAAAGATCGATAAAGAACTGTACATGTCAATCACCATAGACGGCACAGCGAAAAAGCCGGTATTGATAGCTTCGGCGCACGGCGGAATGGACATTGAGGAAGTGGCGGAAGAATTTATTATTAAGAGGCATATTGATGTTGAACTGGGCATGCAGGGATTTATAGCCCGCGATGTCGTGCGGAGAATGGGCATTCCTTTAAACAGCCCCAACGGTAAGGAACTGGTAAAGATAATTAACACCCTTTATAAAATCTTTGTTCAGAAAGACGCTGAACTGGTAGAAATTAACCCGCTGGTATTCAGCGGCGACAAGGTTATCGCTGCCGACGCCAAGGTTACCATTGACGATGAGGCTCTCTTTCGCCAGAAAGATCTGCCGCACGTGGAAGAGCGCACTGCCACCGAGAAGGCGGCGCACGACCTGGGCCTCTCGTTTGTCGAGCTTGACGGTGATATCGGGGTAATGGCAAACGGCGCCGGAATTACCATGGGTACCCTGGATACCCTTACTCACTACGGCGGAAAACCGGCCAACTTCCTGGACGCCGGCGGCGGAACCGGGGAAGAAGGGACTGCCAAGGCTCTGGAACTTATCCTGGCCAGGAAGCCAAAAGCCATATTCATAAATATCTTCGGCGGGATTACCCGCTGCGACGATGTTGCAAGCGCTTTCGCGTCAGTCAAGAAAAGGATCGGTATTCCGGTGCCTGTAGTTATCCGCCTGGTGGGCACCAACCAGGAAGCCGGCCGCGCTATTCTAAAAGAAGTCGGCATCGAAGCGTACGACTTCATGCAGGATGCTGCCAAAAAAGCTGTAGAACTGGCAAACGCATAGCCGTAAATCATTTTGACCGGCTAAAGCCTATTAAGGCAAACAATTGGGCAGTTGAAAAGCTTTAACAAGGAGGAGTAATAAAATTGGCCATTATCATTGATGAAAATACCAACGTAGTTGTCCAGGGTATGACCGGCAACCAGGGGCTTTTTCATACAAAGCAAATGCTCGCTTACGGCACCAAAATTGTGGCAGGTACTTCACCCGGCAAAGGCGGTACTGTTGTGGAAGGAATACCCGTATACGACAGCGTCCGCGCGGCGTGTGAA
>JAMCWI010000093.1 GCA_023481335.1 Bacillota bacterium
ACGGACAACACGATCCCCGGGCAATTCCTCTATTGCTTCAGCCGGTACATCAGAAAAGGGCCGACATGGTCGTCGGCTCACGCTTTTTAGCCAACAACCACATCTCTAAATATCGCGTTCTTGGCCAAACTGTCTTAAATCATTGCACCAACCTGGGCTCGGGAATCAAGCTTACCGACAGCCAGAGCGGTTTCCGGGCATTTTCCAAGCGGGCGATTGAAAGCCTTTCTTTGACTGAAAAAGGATTTGCCGTGGAATCGGAAATGCAATTCCGGGCTGCGGAACGTGGCCTGAAAGTCGTAGAAGTGCCGATCATCACCAGCTATAACGGAAAAATAAAGAGAAGCCCGGTAATCCACGGTTTTAGCGTCCTTTTCCGGGTGCTGAAATTAACCCGGGATAAATATTTTAATTCGAAGCACAAATAAAAATCTGTACCTGTTGCCGCCAGGCAAAACGTTCATTTAGTCCCAAAGTCCACCCAGGTTTCAGAGGCAAAAAATCGCTAAAAGGTTATCTATGCTCACAGAGAACAATGGAAGGAAAGATAAGCAATGAAAACACTGCTGGTTCAGGAGAGCGATTGGTTGGTGAAAGGCCCGCACCAGCAGCATCATCTGATGGAAAAACTTGCCTTGCGCGGCCACCTGGTCCGCGTCATTGACTATGAAATACAGTGGCGGCAGACAAAAAACGGTTTCTACTCCAGACGTCAGTTTTATGCTTCCATAAATAAAATATACGACGGCGCAAAAGTAGATGTAGTTCGCCCGGGGATTCTTAAGCTCCCGGTTTGCGATTATTTATCGCTGGTCATTACCCACCAAAAGGAGCTTGCTTTTCAGTTTAAAGATTTTCGGCCGGACGTAATCGTCGGCTTCGGTATTTTAAACACCTACCTGGCGGCGGCAGCGGCCAAAAGATCCGGCTTGCCCTTTGTTTATTATCTCATCGACGCCCTGCATACACTGATTCCGGCGAAAGTGTTCCATTCCCTGGGGAGAACCATTGAAAGCTCTGCTCTCCGAATGGCCGATAAAGTAGTGGTAATTAACCGCAAGTTGCAGGATTATACCGTGAAAATGGGGGCGCCAAGGGAAAAAACACATGTTATCGCTGCCGGGGTGGACTTTACGCGCTTCCGGTTAAATATTGGCGGTGATGAAATACGTGGTAGATATGGGATTCAACAAAAGGATACCGTTCTCTTTTTTATGGGGTGGCTGTATAAATTTTCCGGCCTAAAAGACGTCTTGCTGGCACTGGCCAAAACTGATTCACCCGGATTGAAGTGTCTAATCGCCGGCGAAGGGGATGCATACGAAGAACTGGCGGAAATCAGCCGGCAGCACAACCTCCAGGACAGGGTTATTTTTACGGGGCAAAGACCTTACGAGGAAATCCCGGAACTGATCGCCGCTGCCGACATTTGCCTTTTGCCGGCGGAACCCACCGAAAAAATCATGCAGGACATCGTCCCCATCAAGCTATACGAATACATGGCCATGGCCAAGCCGGTCATCTCTACCAATCTGCCCGGTGTAAGGAAGGAGTTCGGGGAGGATAACGGCGTGGTTTACGTCGAGCGGCCGGAAGATGTCGTACCAAAAGCAATTGAACTTGTCGAAAACGGTCGGCTGGCCGAACTGGGCCAGAAAGCCCGCCGCTTCGTGGAGCGAAACAGCTGGGACAAAGTCACCGACGAGTTTGAAGCCCTCCTGAAGGAGGCCATCTACGAAAAACGCTCTACGCAGCCGTAGAGCAGGTGAAAAGAGAAAAGGGAAGATGGAGGGAAAGAAAGGAAAAGATGACAAAAATACTGGTCACCGGCGGGCGGGGGTTTATCGGTTCCAACCTGGCGCCGGAGTTGAAGAGAAGGGGTCACGAAGTCTGGGTCTGCGATTTAAAACACGCCGAAGGGCCAAATTACATCCGCTGCGACGTATCCAAGTACCACCAACTGGCCCGGCTTTTTGAGCAGCACGAGTTTGCCTATGTTTACCACCTGGCCGCCGAATACGGGCGCTGGAACGGCGAGGATTATTACGAAAACCTCTGGGAAACAAACGTCATTGGCACTAAAAATTTAATCCGCCTTCAGGAGGAAAAACGCTTCCGGATGATCTTCTTCAGCAGCGCGGAAGTGTACGGCGATTACGACGGCGTCATGAGCGAAGACGTGATGGACAGAGTTCCCCTCAAGCAGATGAACGACTACGCCATGACCAAGTGGGTGGGCGAAATGCAGGTGCTCAACTCGGCCGCCATGTTCGGCACCGAAACCGTCCGGGTGCGCCCGGTGAACGCCTACGGCCCCCACGAGCACTACAGCCCCTACCGGGGGGTAATCCCCCTGTTTATCTATAAAGCCCTCCACGACGAACCTTACACCGTTTACCTGGGCCACCGGCGCATTTTTGACTACGTGGAGGACACCTGCCGTACCTTTGCCAACATTGTCGATAATTTTATTCCCGGTGAAGTTTATAACGTCGGCGGCAGAGAAGACTGGGAGCACGACATCAAGTACGTCTCCGACCTGATCCTGAACCACCTGGGTAAAAACGGCTCCCGGATAACCTATAAGGAAGCTGAACCGTTCACCACCAGAGTAAAGCACATGGATTTTTCCAGGGCCAGAAGAGACCTCAACCACGACCCCCGGGTTCCGCTGGAAGAAGGCATCCCGAAAACCATCGAATGGATGAAGAAGTTTTATGGTAAAGACTGAAAAAAAGGGCCGCATAATTACCCGAAAAGGGCATGAACCTTTAAGAAGAATTTTTACCCGTATGAAATGGGAGGCTTTATATTGACTGATTATCTATCGTATTACAAAGATAAAACCATCCTCATCACCGGCGGCGCCGGGGCCATCGGCTCCAACCTCACGAAAGCGGTGGCCGGACTGGGCGCGGCCAAAGTCATCGTCCTGGACGACCTTTCCTCCGCCTGCATTTGGAACGTGCCTTCGCTGCCCAACGTCCTTTTCGTCAAAGGCAGCATCCTTGATGAAATTGAGCTAAAGCGGGTGTTTTTTGAAGAGCCACAGATCATTTTTCACCTGGCGGCCCTTTTTGCCAATCAGAACTCCATCGACCACCCGGAGAGCGACCTGCTGGTCAACGGGCTGGGAACCCTAAAGCTTTTGCAGTACGCGCAGATGACCGGAGTCCAGCGGTTTATCTACGCCTCGTCCGGCTGCTCCATCTATGGGAGTAAATCGCCACTGCCGCTTAAAGAAGATTTCGTCTCCATTCACTTGAGCTCACCCTACCAGATCACCAAAGCGCTGGGGGAGCTTTACTGTAACTTCTTCCAGAATCACTACGGCCTGCCCACGGTCCGGACGCGCTTTTTCAACTCCTACGGCCCGGGCGAAATACCCGGCCAGTACAGAAACGTCATCCCCAACTTTATCTACTGGGCCCTGCAGGGAAAGCCTCTGCCCATCACCGGCACCGGCGAAGAAACCCGGGACTTTACCTACGTTGGGGACATCGTAGACGGCCTTTTGCGCGCCGGCTATTTCGAGCAGGCCATCGGCCAGGAGTTCAACCTGGCCTCCGGCGTGGAAACGAAAATCATCGACCTGGCCCACATGATCAACGAACTGACCGGCAACAAAGCAGGGATCCTCTTCAAAGAGCGCCGCAAGTGGGACACCAAGGACCGCCTGCTGGCCAGCGTAGACAAGGCCCGCGAGTTGCTCAACTACACCCCCCGCACCACCTTTACCAAAAGCCTGGTGCACACCATCGACTGGTTTAAACAAAATCAGGACAAAATTGAAGTCAGCGCCAGCTTCGGTCCCGGCATGTCCTCGGCGGTACGGGGGTACAAATAAATGGTAATGGAGAATATATGCCTTGAAAGGTTAGAATAGTGTTACGCATTTTCCTTAAGAGAGGGCCATGTAGTATTTAAAGGTGGTAAAAATTTTGAAGGTATTGCAAGTTGTTTCATATTATTCACCTGCCTTCAGTTTTGGCGGTCCGCCAAGGGTTATGTTTGATTTAGGAAAAGAACTTGTGGGAAGAGGGCATCTTGTGCAGGTGTATACCACAGATGTCTTAAATATAGAAAATTGGAAAGAAAGAATCCGAGAAAAAGACAGTGAAATAAATGGTGTGGTGGTCCATCGTTTTAGGAGAGCGTCTTTTGCTTACATGCTTCCCACAAAATTTCTCAAGTTACTGGTTTTGGAAGAGGAATATTCTAAGGAGCTGAATAATTTTGACATTATCCATTTCTCAGAAATCACTCATCCCTTGGCAGTACATTTCTGCAACATTGCAAGAAAGTTAAAAATTCCATATATAATCTCCATTTTTGGGAACCTTACCCCTGTCGATAGCTCTATAATGAATATGTTCAGGACATTTTTTGATGTTTTGTGGGGGCAAAAGATTTTACAGCAGGCTTCGGCTCTTTTAGTTCAGACGCCACACGAAGAAGAAATGTGTAAAAGTTACGCCCCCAAAGGGAAAATTGTTCACCTGTCTTTGCCCGTTGATTTAAATTTATTTAAAGAACTTCCTTTAAGAGGCCTGTTTAGAAAGAAGCATAATATTACAGAAGATGAAAAAATTATTCTTTTTTTGGGAAGAATTCATGAAAATAAAGGTGTCCAGCTTTTGATAAAAGCTTTTGCTACTTTAACGAAAGAATTTATAAGCAGTGGTCCTTTGGTAATAGCAGGAGCAGATGAAGGATATAAGGTTTTTCTTTCTAAATTGGTTAGTAGTTTTTGCATAGAAGATAAGGTTATTTTTACAGGACCTGTTTTTGGTAGAGAAAAACTGGAGGCCTATGTAGATGCTGATGTTTTTGTTTTGACTCCCAACGTTTACGAAGAAACCTCCCTTGCTGCTCTAGAGGCGGCAGCATGTGGTACCCCTGTAATAGTAACTGATTATAATGCTATTCCTGGTCTTCAAGAATATGACGCAGGGTTTCAAGTTTCATATGACGAGGAGCGACTGAAGGAAGCTTTAATAAAAATTCTAAGTGATGATGACTTAAGAAAAAAAATGGGGATAAATGCCAGAAGGCTTATTGAACAGGAATATTCTTTAAACATGGTTACTGCTAGGCTTGAGAAACTTTTCGAGCAAATAATTGAAGCTCAAGGCAACAGGAAACATTAAACAAAAACAATAAGCGGAAGGATGGTCGGGAATTGGATTCTGTTTACCTGAGTATAAACAATCTTTACGCTGGGAAAAAAGTTTTAATCACTGGGGGCTTAGGCTTTATTGGAAGCAATCTGGCGCATAAACTTGTCGGGCTAGGAGCAGAAGTTACTTTAGTTGATTGTTTAGTGCCAGATCAAGGGGGGAATCTTTTCAATATCCAGGGAATTGAGGACAAGGTTAAAATTAACATAAGCGACATGGGAGAAAGAAATAGCATTAATCACTTAGTAAGAAAACAAAATTATATTTTTAACTTAGCCGGGCAGACAAGCCATATTGATAGCATGAGGCACCCTTTTACTGATTTAGAAATGAATTGCAGGGCGCACCTGACCCTCCTGGAAGCCTGCCGCGAAAACAATCCGGAGGCAAAAATAGTTTATGCCGGGACAAGACAAATATACGGCAAACCAGATTACTTACCTCTTGATGAAAATCACCCCCTGCGTCCTCCCGACGTTAATGGAATTCATAAAGTGGCAGCAGAATGGTACCACGTACTTTATAACAAAGTATATGGTCTTCGGACAACATCCCTGCGCCTGACAAATACTTACGGGCCACGCCAGATTATAAAACATAATCGAGGTGGTTTCACCGGCTGGTTTATCCGCCTGGCCATTGGGAATGAAGTAATTAAAATATTTGGTGATGGTTCCCAGTTAAGGGACTTTAATTATGTGGATGATGTGGTTGAGGCGTTTTTACTGGCAGGTGTTGATAAGGAAACCGAAGGTGAAGTTTTTAATTTAGGTGCAGAAAAACCACATACCCTGCTGGAGTTTGTAGATGTATTAACCGGCGTTTGTGGGAGTGGTCAGTATGAGTTGGTGCCGTTTCCTAAAGAGCGGGAACAAATCGATGTAGGAAGCGTTTACTCTTCCATTGACAAAATTAAAAAAGCCTTGGGTTGGTCACCAAAAATTTTTCTTGAAGAAGGACTGAGGCAAACTATTCAATACCTTAAGGAAAATAAAGACTATTACTGGCAGTAAATAATTTTTAAGATTAACGGGGTAGAAATCATGAAGGGTATAATACTAGCCGGTGGGCTTGGCACCAGGTTTAGGCCACTTAGTCATACAGGGCCTAAACAATTAGTACCCATTGCTAATAAACCTGTTTTGTACTATGTCATTGAAGATTTGGTAGAAGCAGGAATTAAGGAAATAGGTATAGTGGTCGGTTATACAGAAGAAAAAGTTAATGCCATTAAAGATGCTGTCGGGGACGGTTCCCGGTGGAATTGTAAGGTTGCTTACATTCAGCAGGATGCGCCCCGCGGTCTTGCTCATGCAGTGGGTATATGTCGCGATTTTATTGGGGGAGAGGCTTTTATTGTATATTTAGGAGATAACATTCTGAGAGAAGGTATTGTCCCTTATGCCAGCGAGTTTTATAAGAGTGATGCAGATGCGTACCTGCTGGTTGCTGAAGTAGAAGAACCAAATAAATACGGCATAGCGGTACTCAGTGAGGCAGGTGAACTCATTGACGTAGAAGAAAAGCCCCAGGCGCCAAGAAGCAACCTTGCTATAATTGGGGTTTATATGTTTAAGCCATGTATATTTGAAATGATTGATTTAGTACAACCCTCTTGGAGGGGGGAACTAGAAATCACGGATGCTATCAGAAAGCTCTTGCGTTCAGGAAAATACACGGTTCTCGCGCGCCAAATAACTGGTTGGTGGGACGATACGGGAACGGTGGAAGCCGTTCTTAATGCAAACAATTTAATTTTGAGCGACCTGAAAGGGGAAAGTTTAGGTGAAATAGAAGAAGATGTTAGAATTATAGGACAGGTAAAGATTGGCGAGGGAACAAAAATCTTAAAAGGTTCGGTGGTAAAGGGGCCTTCTATTATTGGAGATAACTGCCTTATCGGGCCTGATTCATATATAGGTGGTTATACATCTATAGGACATAATGTAACTGTTAAGGGTGGGGAAATTGAAAGTTCTATTATTTATAACAATGTTACAATCAGGTATAAAGGAAGAATTGTGGACAGCATTATTGGAGATTATTCCGAAATTCTTAATGGTCAACAAAACCCAAAAGGTGAGTAAGCGTCAAATAATGCCCACCTTGTGCCCCCCCTTTTGTACATGCAATAATCTTCCTCAGGAACGAAAATGAGGAGGATATAAGCCATGACAAAGGAAGAGCTAAGAAAAACATGGGAGACACGGGTGGCCGCCTTTAAAGCCAGCGGACAGAGCGCGTCAGCATGGTGTGCCGTCCACGATTTGAAAACCCATCAATTATTCTACTGGCTCCGAAAACATAAAAATGTTGACGTGCCTGCCGTGGCGCCAACCCAATGGCTGTCTGTGGCAATAGACAGGCAAAACCCTGGCAACACTCAGGAGGACACCTTACTCGTAAGGTTGGGGCACGCAACCATAGAAGTAAAACCGGGCTTCAACCCCGTACTGCTCTCCGACGTGGTACGGATCCTGGCAAAGCTATGCTAAACGAAACCGGTATTGACCGGGTCTACCTTGCCTGTGGCCCTACCGACTTGCGCAAATCAATTGACGGATTGGCCGTGCTTGTCAAAGAAGGATTCCAACTGGATCCCTTCACCTCCCGCCTTTTTGTCTTTTGCAACCGGCAATGCGATAAACTAAAGATCCTCCAGTGGGAACACAACGGATTTTGGCTCCATTACCGCCGGCTGGAAAAAGGGAAGTTTCAGTGGCCGGCAAAAAATAGCTCAGGGACAGTGGCAATTAGCCGGCGTGAGTTGCGCTGGCTACTCGATGGCCTATCGTTGGATCAGCGGCAGGCTCATCCGAAAGTAACCGCAAACATAATATTATGAGTGATTTGCAGAAAAATATATTAAATCTTGAAGGAATTACAGTAGTATATGTCGAATTAGAACGTCATGAAGAATATATCTGAAACCACAGCAACAATTGAAGAACTTAAGCAGGAAAATGCATTTCTAAAGCAGCAAGTTGCCGAACTTGCTGCTAAACTGAATTGGTTTGAGGAGCAGTTTCGCTTAAGCCAACACCAGCGGTTTGGGCGTTCCAGCGAGCAAACAATTCCTGAACAGATGAGCCTTTTCAACGAAGCTGAAGTCGAAGCAAAACCCGAATTAGCTGAACCCACCGTGGAAGAAATCACCTATACCCGCCGTAAAAAGAGCGGCCATCGGGAAACAATGCTCAAAGACCTCCCGGAGGAAACCATCGAATATCGCTTGCCCGAAGAAGAACAGATTTGTTCTTGCTGCGGCGGCAAAATGCATGAGATGAGCACTGAAATCAGGCAGGAACTGAAAATCATTCCCGCTCAGGTTAGTGTAGTGAAGCATGTACGCTATGTATATGCCTGCCGCCGCTGCGAACAGACGAAAACCAATACGCCGATGACCACCGCACCCATGCCAAATCCTGTGCTTCCCGGCGGTCTGGCTTCTGCTTCCGCCATGGCCTACATCATGAGTCAGAAATTTGTAGAGGGATTGCCGCTGTACCGCCAGGAGCAGCAGTTCAAACGACTGGGAGTAGATCTGTCCCGTCAGACACTGGCAAACTGGATGCTCCAGGGTTCCGGCCGCTGGCTCAGTCACATTTATCACCGGATGCATGAACACCTTTTGAAAAAAGACATCCTGCACGCGGATGAAACGACATTGCAGGTGCTTCACGAGCCGGGACGGTCCGCAGAAAGCACATCATACCTGTGGCTTTACCGCACCGGACGGGAAGGACCGCCCATCATCCTCTATGAATATCAGACCACGCGGGCAAGCAAACACCCCGCAAAATTTCTTAAAGGTTTTAAAGGCTACCTGCATGTTGACGGCTATTCCGGATATAACGGACTGCCGGATATGACCCTGGTTGGCTGCTGGGCTCATGCCAGACGCAAGTTTTCTGATGCCCTTAAAGCGTTGCCTGCGGATCAGCGTTCAGCACCTGTAGCTGCTAAAGAGGGTCTGGATTTTTGCAACCGGCTTTTTGCTATCGAACAAGAGCTCAAAGATGCTACGCCGGAAGAACGGTATGCCGCCCGGATACAGCGTAGTCGCCCTGTATTGGATGCTTTTTGGTCGTGGCTAAAATACCATAGTCCGAGGGCATTGCCCAAAAGCGCCTTTGGCCAGGCAATTCAATATTGCCGTAATCAGTGGAATAAATTAGAAGCCTTTATGCTTGACGGCCGGTTGGAAATAGACAATAACCGCAGTGAACGCTCCATTAAGCCTTTTGTCATCGGGCGCAAAAATTGGCTGTTTGCCAATACTCCCCGGGGGGCAAAGGCCAGTGCTATGATTTACAGTGTCGTGGAAACAGCCAAAGAAAACGGGCTGAATCCATTTACCTATCTGACGTATCTCTTTGAACAGCTCCCCAATGTGGATATAAATGAGCCGGGCAATATTGATTCTTTACTGCCTTGGTCCAATACTTTGCCGGATTGCAGCCGAGCACCTGGTAAGAATTGTACTTAATCCTTCGGCTGCCCGCTAGGTGGTATCTATTTGACGCTTACGCTTCTGCAAGCTGTAAAACAACGCACAAAAGCCCGTCAGCATATCGCAGGCGAGCGTGATAACTTATCAGAAACAGATGTACTTATTGGGTTGATTCGGGTCATTTATCCCGAGTTTTCGAAACCCGTCACCGAATCTACTTTTAAGACTAATACTTCTGAATACAAGAAGTGCAAAATATCAGCAGGAACTTACTTGCCATTTGGTGTTGACTCAGTTATTGATTCGTTTGATGACCGAGTTAAAAATGAATATCACAATCCACTAAAAGCTATGACTACTTTTGTAAACAACTTTTTAGAGATTGGGACAAGTGCAGATAAGGACAAACGTCTTGTAAAGGCACTGATTGAACTTGTTGCTGATGATGAAAGTATAGAAGAAAACCGACAGTTTTATAGCAGCGTAGACGGCCAGCCTTTACTTAAGAACGAGTTAGTGGCGTTGTCGGAGGTATGCCTGCAATCGTTCCTGTTGGGAATATGGCATTTTATTCTTGTTAACAGAAAAGACAACTTAATAGGAGCAGCTACATATCTCAAATGGCATAAGCCCCCGGAAGAGCCGCGCGGGAAGTGGATTTTTATCGGTCCAAACGGGGTGAGCGTTACTCGTAATATAAAAATAAACATCATTGATGCGCCTATAGAAAACGAAGCAACGTCAACTGAACCGGTGTTAGGAGCGCAACCAACGGAGCAATCACCTGATGTCCCTAAGCCGGTAATGTCGCCAAAAATGACCGTCGATGGCATAGACCCGAAACGTATAACTGTCAATAACTTCGGGACGGTTCAAAACCAGAAGTTCATCTCAATCGAGACAATGAATGGGGATATAAACCTATGAATGAAACGCCTATCGGCAATGTTGATAATCATGCGAGTGTCGGCTCCCAGACGAATATTTACATTCAAACAATGTCAGGTAACATTGCCGTTCCTGACCGTAATAGTAGCGGTCAAACCGATGAGCGAGCGTTTGATGAACAAGTGCTGAAGTTGAACCAGAGCGCACAGGTACTATCTGATTCACTTGGTAATAAGGATTCCAGAGGGAAGGAAACGAAAGTACAAGAATTCAACGGCAATGTGGCGCATACAATCGCATTGGCTAAGAAGCTATCAAATATGTCTGGCGATGTTTCAGCTCTTATCGCACTTGCCGAAGAGTGGGAGGCAAGTGTATCAAAGTCCGGCGAAGATATTGAAACAAGCGGAAATGACATAGGCTTGCTTTTTTACCAAGATGAAGAAGGCTATCCGCGACTACGTGATGGTTGTTCTCGCGGCACAGGGTGACGAGAATAGTACCAGTACGGACGCAATCCGTGTCTATATGGACAAGGCGTATAACTGGCACAGAAAGCTGAAAACCTTACTTTACGATAAAACCCCAAGAGAATTCTATGATTTTTATGTCTGCAACGACCTGAAATACAACGACAAGACTATTGGCAGTATTACTGCCGCCCGGC
>JAMCWI010000127.1:0-5240 GCA_023481335.1 Bacillota bacterium
GATCGAAAAACCAGCCAGGAAAATAAAAAAGACGTAAAGCCCGGGTTAACTCCTGTAATAGCGCCAATGGTCGGGACCTTTTACAACGCGCCGGCTCCAGGCGCGGCTCCCTTTGTCAAGGCTGGCGACCATGTGCACCACGGTCAAACGCTTTGCATTATCGAGGCGATGAAACTGATGAACGAGATCGAGTCCGAAATCAAAGGAGAAATAATAAATATTCTTGTGGAAAACGGGCAGCCGGTGGAATACGGCCAGACCTTATTCTTGATCAAGGAAACTTGAGGCGGTAAATAAAATGTTTAAAAAAATACTAATAGCTAACCGGGGCGAAATAGCTGTGCGCATAATCAGGGCCTGCCGTGAAATGGACATCGGCACCGTGGCCGTATATTCCGAAGCCGACCAGGACAGCCTGCACGTCTGGTGGGCTGATGAGGCCTACTGCATCGGCCCTGCACCCTCCGCAAAAAGCTACTTAAATTTTACCAATATTATCAGTGCGGCGCTGGTTTCAGGCGCTGAAGCGATTCACCCCGGCTACGGCTTTTTGGCGGAAAACGCTGATTTCGCCGATGTCTGCGCAACGTGCGGGATAACCTTCATAGGCCCGTCGGTAAAAGCCATCCAGCGGATGGGGGACAAGGCGCAAGCCAGGGAAACCATGAGAAAAACCGGTGTACCGGTTATACCCGGATCAGAGGGAACAATTACGGACCCGGAGCAGGCTCTTAGCCTGGCCGGGGCAATTGGCTACCCGGTAATCATTAAGGCGTCCTCAGGCGGTGGGGGGCGCGGCATGCGGGTGGTGCACAGCCGGGAAGAGATGGACAAATCTGTTTCAACGGCCCAGACCGAGGCTCAGGCGGCTTTCGGCGACGGGTCGCTTTACCTTGAGAAATACGTTGAAGAACCAAGGCACATTGAGTTTCAGATCCTGGGGGACATGCACGGCAACCTTCTCCACCTGGGCGAGCGCGATTGTTCTATCCAGAGGCGAAACCAGAAAATTATAGAAGAAGCTCCCTCTGGGGCAATCACTCCTGAACTGCGCCAAAAAATGGGTGAGACTGCGGTGCGGGCAGCCGGGTCGATGGACTACTACAGCGCCGGCACCGTTGAGTTTCTGCTGGACAAGTACGGCAATTATTATTTTATGGAAATGAATACCCGCATTCAGGTGGAGCATCCGGTTACCGAGTTCGTCACCGGAGTAGACCTGGTAAAGGAGCAAATCCGTATAGCTGCAGGTGAAAAACTGGAGTTTAAGCAGGATGATGTGTTTATAAGGGGCTGGGCTATCGAGTGCCGGATCAACGCTGAGGATTCCGCCAAGAATTTCATGCCGAGCCCCGGGCGCATTACTACCTATATGCCGCCAGGCGGCCCTGGGGTGCGTGTAGATAGCGCGGTTTATGACGGCTACGTCATACCTTCTTTTTACGACTCACTAATCGGCAAGCTGATTACCTGGGGAAAGGACCGGGAAGAGGCCGTCATCAGGATGCAGAGGGCGCTTCAGGAATTTGTCATTAAAGGCGTGCCGACCACCATCCCCTTCCACCAAAAGGTGCTCCGCAACGCTTTTTTCCGGCGTGGAGAGATTTATACTAATTTCATCCAGCGCAGGATCCTTGGGGAAGAATAGGGTTATCCGTTAGTAGAATAGCTGTTTGCGAAGATTTTCCTTGTCTGTTATAATTAACACATCAGATGAGTGTTTTTGCATTTCTATTTATTATGGTAATTAATGGGGGTGTATTTTTTATGGATCAAAATGAAATTGTCAGAGAGGAACAGACTGGCCTTGGTTCAATCAGGATAGCCGACGAAGTGGTAAAGGTAATAGCCGGTCTTGCTTCTATCGAAATTAAAGGTGTCGCCGGCATGAGCGGTGGACTGGTGGGCGGCATTGCTGAAATGCTGGGAAAAAAAAATCTATCCAAGGGAATTAAGGTTCAGGTAGGGGAAAAAGAAGCGGCAGTGGACCTTTTTGTAATTATGGAATATGGAATAAGGATTCCGGATGTCGCTGCCGAGATCCAGTCCAGTGTAAAAAGCGCCATCGAGCGCATGACCGGGCTGTCCGTGGTAGAAGTAAACGTCAATGTCCAGGGTGTGTCTTTTTCCCACGAGCTAAAAGAAGAAGAGCAAAAAGTAAAGTAAAATTAAGGCGGGGGTTATTCCATGGGGCCTTTTGATCGTATCTTACTGGCCATTTACTCATTGTTTCTTACAGCCGTTTTCGCCCTTTTTTCCGCTATAATGATCGGGTGGGCGGCGCCGGTTGTATTTTTGCGCGAACTCTTTTACCCTGGCCGGCCAGAAGTATTCTGGCCTTTAATGGCCGTCCTGATCCTGGCCGGGGTGAGGCTTTTTTGGGCCAGCCTGGGGAAGAAGCAGGAAAAGTACGTAGCACTGGAAGATAACAATTTGGGAAATGTCAGGATAGCTATTGCTGCGATTCAAAGTCTTGTTGAAAAGGTTGTTACCCAGATAACAGGAGTAAGTGATTTAAAATCACGAATTACGCAGGGGCCCCAGGGCGTAAACATTCATTTAAATGTGGTAGTCTCGTCAGACGTTGGCTTTCCCCAACTTTCGGGTGAAATACAGCTCCTTGTCACAGAGCAGGTATTGGCGATAACCGGTATAACAGTCAACAGCGTGCGCGTATTCGTAGAAAACATAGCAGCGAAACCTGTACCTGTTGCGGCAAGTAAACAAAGAGTTCGCTAAAGGACGGAACAAGAGGGTGGGACAGTTGGAATTGCTGCGCGACATTCTGCAAAAACATCCCGGAAAAATTTTTGGGGGTTTTCTTGGGCTTCTTTTTGGACTGCTTGCGATTAAATACGGCCTTCTTAAAACAATATTTATTTCAGCCTGCGCTGCTCTGGGGTACTACCTTGGAAAACGCCTGGATGAGCAAGTCGGCCTTCGCGATATATTAAGCGGCCTGTTCAAGGACAGATAGTTCAAGTATTTTTATTTCCGATAGAAACCTTTGCCGCTAGTGCGGTACCAGCAGATAAGTAAATAAGTGAAGGGACAGGCACCGAGAATCAAAGCTATAACAATTTGGTAATAATATAGTTATTATTTTTTTACTGATGACCGGTGACTGAATTGTGGGGTTTTAGAGGATGAGCAGGCGTCTGGCCAGGGAAAGGGCACTAGCGGTGCTTTACCAGGTTGACCTGGGCGGTGCCGATCCTGAAAAGGCTTTAAACTGGATGGATGACAATTTCGGACCTTTGTTGAAAAGCGGCGACTTTGCCCACCGCCTTGTTTTTGGTACCCTTGAACACCGTCCAGATATCGACCGGGTTATAGCCGGGTTGAGTAAGGATTGGAATATTAACCGCATAGCCTCTGTAGATAAAAATATAATGCGCATGGCGTTATTTGAAATGTTATACAGCAAGGATGTCCCGAGCAGCGTAGCGGTCAATGAGGCGGTGGAACTGGCCAAGTCTTACGGAGGCGACGACTCCGGGAGGTTTATAAACGGCATTCTTGGAAAAGTGCTGGAGATGCCGGATACTTACCCGACAGACAAATCCCAGGCAGAATACTAGACTTTTAAAGCGTTAAATATGGTGGACTACATGGCAAACCACGCGTTTAGATTACTCATATCAAACTGATTTTTTAAAAGGAGGGGGGCAGCTTGCTCCTTTATTTTATGCACCCCACGTATTTTTTTATCGAGAAATAGCAGGGATTAGTAGCTTCTTATAGAATTACAAAAACATATATAGATTCGTTCAAAAGGAGGGGGTTGGGTTTTTATGTACAGGATTTTAAGAAAAGAAGTCCTGGCGCCGACGTTGAATTTGTTTGAGATCGAAGCCCCGGCTGTTGCGAGGAAGGCTCTGGCCGGCCAGTTCATTATCCTCAGGATTCACGACGAGGGTGAACGGATCCCGCTGACAATCGCAGACTTTGACCGGGAGAAAGGTACGATCACCTGCGTCTTCCAGGAAGTCGGCAAAACCACTAAGGAACTGGGCGCCATGTGTGAGGGGGACTCGATCAAGGACTTTGTTGGTCCGCTTGGCGTAGCTTCTCACATCGGGAATTACGGGCGCGTGGTCTGCGTCGGCGGCGGTGTTGGTGTGGCGCCGGTCCACCCGATTGCCAGGGCTTTGAAAGAGGCTGGTAACGAGGTGATCAGCATCATCGGAGCGCGCAATAAGGATCTCCTTTTCTGGGAGACAAGATGCGTGCCGCCAGCAGCGAGCTGTTAGTCACGACAGACGACGGTTCATACGTTCGAAAAGGTTTCGTGACTGACGTGCTGAAAGAGGTTATAGAGGATAAAAAAGATATAGCCCTGTGCATAGCCATCGGCCCGTGGCCGATGATGCGAGCTGTTTGCAACCTCACCAGGGATTATAATTTAAAGACCATCGTTAGTTTGAACTCGATTATGGTGGACGGGACCGGAATGTGCGGATGCTGCCGCGTGTCTGTTGGCGGTGTGACCAAATTTGCGTGTGTCGACGGACCGGAATTTGACGGTCACGAAGTCGACTGGGCTGAAATGGCCCGCCGCTCAGTTATTTATAAGCCCGAGGAACAGAAAGCAATGGAGCGTTACACTGCCAAGGCCGCCCATAAATGCGGCTGCGGTTGCGGAGGTGGTAAATAATGGCTGAAGAGAAAAAGCCTAAAGCGCCTGTTGTTCCGACAAAAAACCCGATGCCGACGCAGGATGCGATAGAACGTTCCCGGAATTTCAACGAGGTGGCCCTGGGTTACTCGGAAGAGGCCGTCGTTTCCGAGGCCAACCGCTGCCTTCAGTGCAAAAAGGAGCCGTGCCGCCAGGGCTGCCCTGTGGAAGTGGATATCCCGGCTTTTATTAAACTGGCCGCCGGGCGTGACTTTGCGGGGGCCATCAGGAAACTTAAAGAAAAGAACGCCCTGCCTGCGGTTTGTGGGCGCGTATGCCCGCAGGAAAACCAGTGCGAAAAATACTGCACTCTGGGCAAAAAGCACGAGCCGGTAGCCATTGGCCGGATCGAGCGCTTTTGCGCCGACTGGGAGCTTGCAAATGGAGTGCTGCCCCAGGAAATTGCCCCGCCCACCGGCAAGAAGGTTGCCATCGTAGGTTCCGGTCCCTCCGGTCTTACCTGTGCCGCTGACCTGGCCAAACTAGGCCACCAGGTAACGATTTTTGAAGCGCTGCACGTGGCCGGCGGCGTTCTGATGTACGGCATTCCCGAGTTCCGCCT
>JAMCWI010000127.1:5286-11152 GCA_023481335.1 Bacillota bacterium
AGCTGGGTGTAGATATTCAGGTTAACTCCGTCGTGGGCAAACTAATTACCGTTGGCGAGTTGATGGGTGAGGGAGGATATGACGCCGTATTTATCGGCACTGGAGCGGGACTGCCTTACTTTATGAGGATCCCGGGCGAAAACGCCTGCGGTGTATACTCGGCCAACGAGTTTTTAACCCGCACTAACTTAATGAAGGCTTATCTCTTTCCCGAATTCGATACTCCCATTCGCGTCGGCAAAAAAGTCGCTGTTCTTGGCGGCGGCAATGTGGCAATGGATGCCGCACGGACAGCTTTGCGCTTAGGCGCCGAAGAATCGTGGATAGTATACCGCCGCTCCAAGCAAGAACTGCCGGCCCGGCACGAGGAAGCCGAGCATGCCGAGGAGGAGGGGGTCAAATTTGCCTTCCTGACCAGCCCAACCCGCATCAATCACAACGACGAATACTGGGTTACCGGAATGGAATGCCTTCGCTATGAATTAGGCGAACCTGACGCCTCCGGCCGTCGGAGTCCGGTGCCTATCCCGGGATCCGAGTTCGTCATGGACGTGGACATAGTTGTCGTGGCCATCGGCCAGGGTCCCAATCCTCTGGTGCCCAGGACCACCAGGGGCCTGGAAATCACTAAAAAAGGCAATATAGTCGCGAACCTTGAAACCGGCGCCACATCCAAGCCGGGCGTTTACGCCGGCGGCGACGTCGTGACAGGCGCAGCGACTGTTATATTGGCAATGGGAGCGGGCCGGGTCGGAGCCAGATCAATCCACTCTTATTTGTCCGGCAAATAAATTATTAGCGGGCGACGCCTCAGGGGAGCTGTAATTACTTGCGAGTAATGACGGTGCAGGATTTAACGAAGTACATCAAGTCCCTGCTGGAAAAAGACTACCTTCTGGCAAATGTTTGGGTAAGAGGCGAAATATCCAATTTTAAGGCTCACCCGAGCGGACATTTATACTTTACATTAAAAGACGAAATGAGCTGTGTAAAGGTGGTGATGTTCCGCTCAAAAGGCCGCCTGCTCGCCTTTAAACCGGAAAACGGCATGGCGGTAACTGTGAGAGGCTACGTTTCAATTTATGAACGTGACGGCGCCGTCTGTTTCCATTTCTACCAGCTTTACGCCGGGGAAATGGAAACAGACGGCGCCGGGGCGCTCCACCAGGCGTTTGAGCAATTAAAGTCAAAGCTCTCCAAAGAGGGGCTTTTTGAACGCAAACACAAGAAAGAACTACCTTTTCTGCCCCGCCGCATCGGCATTGTCACTTCGCCTACCGGCGCCGTAATCCGCGATATGATTGAGATTATTAAGAGGCGCTGGCCCGGCCGCGAGATCATCCTGGTACCGGTGGCGGTCCAGGGGAGTGCGGCGCCGGCTGAAATATCCCGCGGGATACGGCAGTTGAACAAACTTGGTGGTATAGACGTAATCATTGTCGGCCGGGGCGGCGGTTCGCTGGAAGAACTATGGTCTTTCAACACCGAGGTAGTGGCGCGCAGTATTTTTGAATCGCATGTGCCGGTTATATCGGCTGTGGGTCACGAAACTGACATCACTATCGCCGATTTTGTCTGCGATGCCCGGGCTGCTACTCCCTCAGCGGCGGCCGAGATGGTTGTACCTGACAGAAGGGCTGTCGAGCGGCACGTGACAGTTCTCAGCCAGCGCCTCATGCGAGGCATTGACAAAACTGTCCGGGAAGGGCGCAAGCGCCTTGAAGTCTGTCTGGACAGACCTGTATTAACCAGGCCTATCGATATTTTGTGCGGCAGCCGGCAGCAGGAAGTGGATTTCTTTACTCGCCGGCTCAATCAGGGGATAAAGCACATTAAAGATCAGGCCGGCAACCGGCTGGCTGTCCTGGCGGCAGGGCTCGACGCCCTGTCGCCGCTGGCTACTTTGGCCAGGGGTTACAGCATTTGTACCTCTCCGGAGGGTAAAGTGATCGACGACGCGGACCTGGTTGAAACGGGCAGTCAAATTAAAGTACGCCTTTACCGCGGGCTTTTAAAATGTACCGTAGAGAATAAAAGCACATGTATTTAGCTATTCATAAACACAAGGCGCGATAAGTATGAAAAATTAAAAGGAGAGGATTATTAGGATGGCGACTCTTATCGATGGCAAAAAGGTGGCCGCTTCAATTAGAGAAGAGGTTAAAACAGAAGTAGCAGCACTCCGTGAAAAAGGGATTATTCCGAAACTGGCTGTGCTGCTGGTCGGTGACGACCCGGCTTCCGTAGTTTATGCCCGCTCTAAACAAAAAGCGTGCAACAACGTTGGAATCGAGTTTGAGCTCTTCAACCTGCCGAGCACAACCCCTGAAGAAGAGGTGGTTGACCTCATTGAAAAACTAAACAAAGATGACAATGTGCATGGCGTCATGATCGAGCTTCCCCTGCCTAAGGGGATGAGAAAACAGCGGATCCTTGAGGCGGTGCTGCCTAAAAAGGACGTTGACGGCGTACACCCGATCAACCGCGGCTACATCCTCAGCAACAGCGAAGGGCTTTTCCCGGCCACTCCCCAGAGCTGCATTGAAATCATGCTGCGCAGCGGCATCGAGATTAAAGGCAAGCACACGGTGCTGGTCGGCCGCGGCGAGACCGTCGGCAAGCCTCTTATCTTCATGATGCTGAACCAGAACGCCACCGTTACTATTTGCCACACCAGGACAAAGGACCTTGGATACCACACCCGCCAGGCTGATATAATCATCGCTGCCGTGGGCAGGGCAAAAATGATCACTGCCGATATGGTTAAGCCGGGCGCCGTCGTAGTCGACGCCGGCATTAACGAAGTTGTAGGCGGCGGTATCTGCGGCGACGTCGACTTTGAAAACGTAGAAAAAGTGGCCGGGGCTATTTCTCCCGTGCCCGGCGGAGTCGGCAGCCTGACCACCGTCCTGATCCAGAAGAACGTTTTGAAGGCAATAAAACTTCAGGGCAAGTCTTAATCCGCTTAACCATGAATTAAAGGAGGTATTTGTCCATGGGAGATTTTTTTTAATAAATCTTTAAGGGACGTCTCGCCGTGGCGGCATCCAACGAGCCCACACCGGGCGGCGGCAGCGTTTCCGCGATGGTGGCCTGCTTCGGTGTCGCCATGACGGCCATGGTCTGCAACCTGACTGTGGGCAAGGAAAAGTTCAGGGACGTAGAGCCTCAGGTCCAGGAGATCCTGGATACTGCCAAGGGCCTCCTGAAAAAACTGGAAGAGCTTGTAGACGCCGACATGGTGGATTTCAACAGCTTTATGGCAACTTTCCGGATGCCCAAAAATACGGACGAAGAAAAAGCTGCGCGGAACGCGGCCATGCAGAAGGCGTTAAAGAGCGCCACGGACACACCTATGGAGATTGCCCGCGTTTGCCTGAAGGCCCTTGAAATAACTGATAAGCTGGCTCCGATCGGCAACAAAATGGCCATCAGCGATGCCGGGGTTGCCGCGGTGGTAGCCGAAGCTTCTCTTAACGGCGTGCTTTTGAGCGCCGATATCAACATTCCGATGATCAAGGACGAGGAATATGTAAAGAAGGTCGTGGCCGAGAAGGAGCAGATGGTTGCCGAAGCCAGGCGCTTAAAGGACAAAGCTTTCGCCGTTGTCCAGGAAAGGCTTAAGTAGGGTAAGCCGGCCCGGACTGAAAAAATAAAGCAGCAACAAACTGGGACGGCGCCCTGTTCGATTATGAGGCCCGTCCTTTCTTTTTTAATTTAAAACAAGTTTCTTAATCGTTATAATTTAGCTATAATGTTATAAAATAACTTGTATAAACATGAGGTAAAAATATGTCTTTAGAAAAAAAGGAACCGTCTTTCGAAGAAGCCATAGCCCGGCTGGAGGCTGTTGTCAGGGAGCTTGAGGACGGCAGGCTGTCTTTGGAAAGGGCTCTCGAACTTTTTGCTGAAGGGATAAATCTATCCAGAATTTGCAGCGGGCACCTTGAGTCCGCCGAACAGCGCGTAGCTGTTTTGATTGATGGGGAAAACGGGGAGATGACTTTGAAAGCATATGAATGAATTTGAAACAACTGTTTTTATTTAATTGTTGGTTGTTAAAGGGCAGGGAGAAATGTAATGAATTTTAAAACTGAGCTTACAAGAAAGGCAAAACAGGTTGATCAAGCCCTGCAAAGCTTCCTGCCGCCGGAGGACGCCTATCCACCGCTGATCCATCAGGCGGTTCGCTACAGCGTCCTTGGCGGCGGTAAGCGCTTGCGCCCGGTCCTGGCGCTGGCGTCGGCGGAAGCCGTAGGCGGGGACACGGCTATCGTTTTACCCGCAGCCTGCTCGCTGGAAATGATTCACGCCTACTCACTGATCCATGACGACCTCCCGGCTATGGATAACGACGACTTTCGTCGGGGCAGGCCTACCTGTCATAAAGCTTTCGGCGAGGCTGCAGCGATCCTTGCCGGCGATGCCCTCCTCACCCTGGCTTTTGGGACACTGGCGAAAAGTGATGGCGCAGCGCCGGAATGCATAATAAAAGTAATCGGCGAGGTGGCTTTTGCGGCTGGCACCAAAGGACTCATTGGCGGCCAGGTGGTTGACACACTATCTTCCGATGAAGATACCGATGTCCTCACTCTCGAATATATCCACAGCCATAAGACTGGCGCGCTTTACCGAGCCGCCGCCCGGGCGGGGGCAATTCTGGCCGGCGCTTCCCACGCGCAATTGGCTGCGCTGACGGAATATGCTGAACACCTCGGTATGGCTTTTCAGATAAAGGACGACATGCTAGATATAGAGGGGGACGAAAAGGTAATCGGCAAACCGGTAGGCAGCGATCAAAAAAATAAAAAGGCCACTTACCCTGCCCTCTACGGAATTGCGGGGGCCAGGGAAAAAGCAACCCAGGCAGCACGCAGCGCTCTCGCCGCACTTGAATTGTTTGGCGGTGAGGCCGATTTCTTAAGATCATTGGTCCAATATGTGATTAACCGTGATTTTTGAACCTTTACAAAGCGGGAGTGACCTCTGCAGTTCCTTTTTAAACAGATCAGGTTACAAGATATTTAAAAACCCCTGTTATAAGGAGGCGAAGTTTGCCGCCTAAAAGCTATCCATGCTATAATAAATAGCGCTGAATAGCACTTTTTGATAAGTAATGCAGTATCCTAGTCAGAAAGACCTTTTTTGAAGGCGGGCCTAAAAATCCGTCAAGGGCACATCGATGAAGTTCCTGGTGCTGGCTGCTGACGCCCAGTTGGGGGTCGGTACTGGGGGTTAAGGAGGTGGGGCGACCTGCAATGGCATGTGGGCGTTGACCCTGCCCCCGTGGAGACCCAAGTATGTGGAGAAACCGCCCGCCTTTGGGCGGTGAGCTATGGCTTGGGATTAAACCTGTACGTGGTAAATGCTGCGTCCAGCGTAGCCTGCCTTGAGTGGTATGGGAGGATTTCGGTTTTGCAAAACGGACACTTGTGGGCCCACATTGACCGGGTTGTCGATTGAAACCCATGCTGCAAAAGAGGCTAGAAAAAGGTTGATCTGCAGGGGAAAACCCCTAGGCTGTCCGGGTTACCGGGGCAGGCCGGGGATTACAGTGTGGACTAAGTGGTAATCCAGTCCCGGGCCGGAAACGGACGGGAGAGGCCTTAAAGGGTAACCGCCGGTTTGGCGACAGCCGGTGGCCACTCGGGAAAACCTACTGGACCTAAGCCACAATATTTACCCGGCCTGCTGTTACTTATCTATAATACATAGCCCTTATTCAGAACTTGTCGAGGCAATTTCAGTATGAGGTGACATTTTTGGGCAATAATAAATCTACCGTTTCAGGTGGATATATATTTAAAGTCGGTATCGGGACATTTATACTCACTGTAATTTTTACCTTTCTTTCTTGGCAGGCATC
>JAMCWI010000028.1:0-10286 GCA_023481335.1 Bacillota bacterium
GATCGAACACTCTTTCACTGTAAATAGACTTCTCCATAAATTTGCCTTCTCAAGCTAATGGTTGCAGGCCAAAATGGGTGCACAGTTGTCCCAAGGCGACGGGCATTTCAATTCTCATAATCCATACGTCCTTTCGTTTGTTTCATAAGAATTATACAAACTTAATGAACTAATGTCAATAATAATATATATAATTTACTGAGGAAATATATGAATATATCATTTAGTATTTTTATGCAAAGTACATGATGTATTTTATAATATTATTTAAATAACAAATATATCTTTGTATTGAGCACGTTAACTAAGGGAACTGGGCATTGACAAGACGACATTATGGCGTAAAATAAAGAGGTTAAGAGAATCCGGTTTGCTGAATAATATCTAAAAAAAATATTTTATATTTCTTAAGTGCCACTGGTTGATTTTATCTGGCGGCGGTATTATAATCAATTATGAACTATTGACCATATCATTCCTGCAAGGAGGCATCAAGTATGACTGATAAAAGCGCCTGCGGATCATGCGGCGACCAGGACAGCAGTTGCGGCTGCGAAAGTTGTGGGGACAAGCAAGCAGACGGTTGCCCGGGGGCAAAGTCCCACGAGCCGGAAAAACTGGTGGAGAACGACCACAGCAAGATAAAAAACGTGTATGCCGTTATGAGCGGCAAAGGTGGCGTGGGCAAGTCTTCGGTAACGGCCCTTTTGGCATCCGGTTTCAAGAAGAAAGGTTACAATGTCGGCATCCTTGACGCCGATATTACCGGCCCGAGCATTCCCAAGATGTTTGGCCTCAAAGGCCCGGCCGAGAGCACCGGCTTTGGTATTTTGCCGATGACGAGCCCGGGCGGCATAAAAGTCATGTCGCTGAACCTTTTGGTACCCAACGAGAACGACCCGGTGATCTGGCGCGGGCCGGTAATTGCCGGTGCGGTAAAGCAGTTCTGGACAGACGTGCTGTGGGGGAACCTTGACTACCTTTTTGTCGACCTGCCGCCCGGCACCGGCGACGTGCCGCTGACGGTAATGCAGTCACTGCCGGTTAACGGCCTGATCATAGTCTCTTCGCCTCAGGACCTGGCTGTAATGGTGGTCAAAAAGGCCATTAAGATGGCCCAGATAATGAGCGTGCCGATTATCGGGCTTGTTGAGAATTTAAGCAGCACTGTATGCCCGCACTGCGGGGGTGAGATAGAACTCTTCGGCCGGGGGCAGGGCAAGGAAGTGTCGGAGGAACTTGGTATCCCGTTCCTCGGGGATTTGCCGGTAGACCCCTTGCTTTCAAAACTTTGCGATGAGGGGAAGGTTGAAGAATACCAGAGCAACCTTTTTGTCCACCTCATCCCCGAAGCGATAATTCATTAACCTTGTTCTTACCATTAAATAGTAATCAGCCCCCTCCTACCCGCATAAAATTGTGGTAAGGAGGGGATTTTTTTGGCCTGGAATGATTTAAAAAAAAGGGTTAAGCAGCAGTTTTCCGATTTTTTGGAGATCCCCGGCGATGTCGCGCTGGACCTGCCCAAAATCGTACTGGTGGGGAATGTCCAGCTTTTTGTTGAAAATCACCGGGGTATTCTCGAATACTCCCCGGAAAGCGTACGTATAAACACTGTGGACGGCGAGCTTTCCGTTTCCGGAAAGGAACTCATCCTCCGCAACGTCCGGCCTGATGAAATATGCGTGGTTGGCGAGATCAGTTCGATTAACTTTCTGAAATAGGCCGGCCTCGTTTTCAGGTATTTTTTCTTTAAAGCCAGGGGGGTATTCGAAAATGCTTCTTTTTAAAATAATGTCATTTCTTACGGGGTATGTCCGGATTATTGTAAAGGGTGACGCTACGGAGAAATTTGTGAACATGGCAGCCAGCAGGGGGCTTTATCTCTGGGATGTCGGGAAGCCGGAGGGCGGCGGGATCAGTTTAAAAACGCGAGTTTCCGCGGTCAGGCCGCTGCGCCACATAGCACGGCGGACGAAGTGCCGATTTTATATTGAATCCCGCCACGGCGCCCCTTTTTGGATATCCCGCCTGCAGCGAAGGAAGGTTTTGGCTGCGGGTTTTATCTTATTTACCGGGTCTTTATATTTTCTTTCCTCACTCGTCTTTACATTAGAGGTAAAGGGCAACAAGTCACTGGAAACGGGGCAGATCCTGGCCATTGCCGAAGAAGCGGGCCTGAAAAAGGGAGTTTTAAAATGGCAGTTCGAGCCGACTCAGGTTGAGGCGGCGTTAGAAGAACGCCTGCCGCTGGTTTCATGGGCAGGAGTCTATATCAAGGGGACAAGGGTCACCATTGAAATCGCGGAAAAGGTGCTGCCGGAGAAAAAGGACCTGCGACCCGCCCATGTTGTGGCGAAAAAGGCGGGTGTAATAAGCGAGGTCCTGGTTTTCGACGGACTGGCCGCAGTAAAGGAAGGGGATACAGTAATGCCCGGGCAGGTGCTGATTTCCGGCGTGATTCCTCCCCCCGGCGAACAGGAGAAACCGGAGAAAGACAATACCTCAAAAGTGAGTAAGCCCCCGCGCCTCGTCCACGCCCAGGGCATAGCCCGCGCCCGGGTATGGTATGAAGGGTACGGAGAGGCAAAGCCGGTTGAGACAGGCTTGAGGCCGGGCGGAAGGCAGGCGGCCCGCTACAGTATTAAATACCACGATAAGGAAATAATCATGTTAGATACTTTAAACACTCCATTTGATCAGTGTGAACAAGAGATTTCGATTAAAAGGCTGCCTTCATGGAGGAATATCAGCGTACCCGTCGAACTAGTTACAATAAAATACGTGGAAATGGTAGGCTACCGTGAAGACCGGGGGCGGGAAGGCGCACGCCGCCTGGCCGGGGAAATGGCGCTGCAGTCAGCGATGAATCAGCTGCCGCCGGGCGCCAGGCTGACCGTGCAGCGTTTTGAGGAAGCGCATACTGAAAATCCGGAAAACCTGGTGAGAGTTAAAGCGATCCTGGAGGTTATAGAGGATATCGGCGTTGAAAGGGTTTTTAGTCATTAGACAGGGGGCCGGGTATTGACAGGTAAATTTGAGGCCGGGGTTGAGCTGAGCGATATCGGAGCGGCTGCCGAAATATTCGGCGAACGGGACGCTCACCTGGAGCAGATTGAAAAGAGTTTTGGCGTCCGCGTCCTATCGAGAGGCCAGGAAATAATTATTTCCGGGGAAAAAGCCCGGGTCGAACAGGCCTGCGAAGTAATCACCCAACTCCGGGAATTTTACCGCGCTGGCAACCGGTTGACCAACCGGGAAGTGGCCTACGCAATCAAGGCCACCCAGAGCGGGATAAAACAGGCCATGGAAAGCCTGGCCAGGGATATTACCCTGGTTACTCCACGCGGCAAGCAAATAAAGCCCAAAACAATCGGTCAAAAAAAATATGTGGAGTTGATTAAAAACCACGACATAGCCTTCGCCATCGGTCCGGCAGGTACCGGTAAGACCTACCTGGCCGTTGTTATGGCCATAAAGGCCCTGCGCAATAAGGAGGTAGAGCGCCTGGTGCTGACCCGGCCTGCCGTCGAGGCCGGGGAAAAGCTGGGGTTTCTGCCGGGCGACCTGCAGGAAAAAATCGACCCATACTTAAGGCCGCTTTACGACAGCCTGTACGATATACTCGGGGTGGAAAATACCCAGAAATACCTGGAAAAGCACATCATAGAGATCGCCCCTCTGGCCTACATGCGGGGCAGGACGCTGGAAGACTCGTTTATCATCCTTGATGAGGCGCAAAACACCACTCCCGAGCAGATGAAGATGTTCCTGACCAGAATGGGTTTTGGTTCCAAAACGGTGATAACGGGCGACATCACCCAGATTGACCTGCCGCGGGCGCAGCTTTCCGGGCTGGTCAACGCCTTAACGGTTTTGAAAGACGTGCAGGGCATAGGTATTCATACTCTTACCGGCGAAGACATCGTGCGGCACCCTCTGGTCGAAGAGATTATCCGGGCCTATGAAAAGGAGAGCAGGGTGCTGGAAGAGAGGTGAAAAACAATGCTTTCTGTCGGCAGGATAAGGGGTAAAATGGCTGCCGTGCTTTCCATGCTGGTCAGGCAGCGCACGATCCGGCGTGGTGGCGCGGCGCTCTTGTTTTTAGTTGCGATCACATTCATTATCTCCGTTGATTTCGTCCCGGAAAAGAACGACCTGACGGTCGGCTATCCCTCGCCAAAGACTTTTGAAGCCGAGAAGGGCGTTGTTTTTGAGGACCGGAATAAAACCGAAGAACTGCGCCGCCGGGCTTCCGAGGCTGTAAAAAAGGTGTACGAAAAGGACCCGAAAGTCAGTGCCGCTGTCCTGAACGATATTACCGAACTGGGGAATAAGGTGCGGGAGGTCCAGGGCGACGCCGCTGCAGACTCCGCGGCAAAAACGGCCAGGCTAAAGGCAGTGCTGCCGTTTACCATAAACGAAGCCGATTTGGCGGTGCTGGCCCGCTCAGCGCCAAAAGAAACTGAAATTGCGGAGTCGTTTGTAAAAGATCTGATTACCCAGGCCATGGAAGCAGAAGAAGGGGTAAGCCAGGAGAAGCTGGAGGAAACGAAAAAGTCCATAGACGGCCAACTGGCGGCGGTGCACCTGGCCAGGCCCTTCGATGAATTTGCCCTTGGTTTGAACGACCGCTATTTGCGGCCTAACGCCTTTGTCAACCATGACAAGACCAGGCAGAAACAGGAAGAGGCGGCCAACACGGTGCCGCCGGCGATGGTTACGGTAAAGGCCGGCGAAAAAATAATCGGAAAAGGGGAAATACTGACCGAGGATCACCTGGCCAAGCTCCAGGCGCTGGGGCTGACCCGGCAGTTGGTGCCTTTTAAATCAATTATCGGTATTTTTTTGCTGATCACTCTCCTGATGGGGGTGGTGCTCTGCTATATTTACCAGCAGAACCGGGAGATTTACGAGCATGCCGGTCACCTGTACCTCCTCGGCATTATTGTCCTTGTGATCCTCGCTATCGGCAAGGCTATCGTAGCCATTGACATCAACAGGTGGCCGGAACTCGGAGCCCAGTTTGGCTATATGGTGCCCCTGGCGGCAGCCGGAATGCTGATCGCCATTTTGCTCGATTCACGGCTGGCCATACTGGTTGTAGCCATAACAAGCCTGCTTCTGGGAATCATGACCGGCAACCAGCTGCGCTTCGACCTGGTGGGACTGATGGGAGGGATCACCGGGGTCTACAGCGTGTCCAAGCTTAGCCAGCGGGGCGACCTGGTCCGGGCGGGCATATACACCAGCGCGTCAATTGTGTCCGGTATAATGATAGTAGGGCTTATCAATGGCTTGCCTATTGTCTTTCTACTGACCTCAAGCCTGTCGCTGGGGCTCATAAACGGCATTCTTTCGTCAATCGTGACCAACGGCGCCCTTCCTTTTCTGGAAAGCACTTTTCGCCTTACTTCACCGGTGAGACTTTTGGAGCTTTCCCACCCAAACAACGAGCTTTTAAAAAGGCTTTTGACGGAAGCGCCCGGCACTTACCACCACAGCATAATTGTCGCCAATCTGGCCGAGGCGGCGGCTGACGCCGTGAAAGGGGAATCACTTCTGGTCAGGGTGGGTGCATACTACCACGATATAGGCAAAGTAAAAAGACCTTATTTTTGCGCAGAAAACCAGATGGACTGCGATAACCCGCACGATAAGATCGCGCCCACATTGAGCACCCTGATCCTTACCTCGCACGTCAAGGACGGGGTGGAAATGGCGAAAGAGCACAAGCTGCCCCAGGGCATTATCGACATTATCGAGCAGCACCACGGCAGCGGCCTGGTCAGCTATTTTTACCACAAGGCTTTGGAGGGTGACCGTACCGAAACGATCAGCGAAGAGGAATTCCGTTATGAGGGTCCCAAGCCTCGCAGCCGGGAGGCGGCTATTGTAATGCTGGCCGATTCGGTAGAAGCTGCCGTCCGCTCGCTTCAGAACCGGACGCCGGGACGGATAGAGGGACTGGTGCGAAAAATTATAAAGGATAAACTGAACGACGGCCAGCTTGAAGAGAGCGACCTGACTTTCAAGGACTTGAACGCCATTGCCAATGCCTTTGTCAGAGTGCTTTCGGGGATATTCCACTCCCGGGTGGAGTACCCTGATATGTCCCAGGAAATGGAAAGGAGACACAAGAATGCCGGTACTCGTAAGCAACTTGCAGGAAAAAGTAGCGGTGGATGATGAATTTTCTAGTTTTCTGTCCGTTGTGGCCGGCGAGGTGCTGAAGGAAGAGGGATACGACATGGAATCCGAGGTAGGCCTGGTTTTTGTGGATGAAGACTATATCCACGGCCTCAACTTGCAGTACCGCGGCGTAGACGCCCCCACCGACGTGCTGTCCTTTGCCATGCAGGAAGGAGAGCAGATGCCGGACGAGGGGGATGAAAACATTCTGGGGGATGTTGTCATATCTCTTCAGACGGCCCTGCGGCAGGCCGGGGAATACGGCCACAGCTTCCGCCGGGAAGCCGCCTACCTGACGGTGCACGGAGTTTTGCACCTTTTAGGTTACGACCACCAGAATGAGCAGGACCATGCCGAAATGCGCCGCAAGGAAGAAGGAATACTTGTCCGTCTCGGCATGTCCCGAGTTTAAGGTGAAATAAGCCGTGAAAAAATTTTTAAGCAGCCTTAGCTGCGCTGTTGCCGGGATCGTCCACACCTTCGAGACCCAGCGGAACATGCGCTTTCATGGTGCCGGTGCTGTAACCGCGCTGGGACTGGGTCTTTACCTCCAGGTGAGCATGCGGGAACTGGTTTTGGTTGTCTTTGCCATAACCCTGGTGATTATGACCGAGCTGTTTAATACCGCCCTGGAGGCGGCAGTCGACATACAAGGGAAAGAGTTTCACCCGATGGCGCGAACAGCCAAAGACGTGGCAGCGGGGGCTGTCCTGGTAGCGGTCCTGAACTCGCTTGTGGTGGCCTACCTGGTGTTCTTCCCCCGCCTGGAGGTGTTTATGTTTTACGGTACGCCGCATGTCCGGCGGGCGCCCCTGTCAGTGACCATTACCGGCCTTTTGCTGGTGTCTCTGGCGTTAGTGGCGGCAAAGGTGATGGCAAAAAGAGTGCCCCTGGTGAAAAGAGGCCTTCCCAGCAGCCACGCAGCTTTGTCCTTTGCCGGCGCCACAGCGCTGCTGCTGCTGACCGGAAGCGCCACAGTGGCCACCATCGGTGTTATCCTGGCGTTAATAGCTGTGCACGGCCGCCTGGCGGCCGGCACTCATTCATTTTTTGAGGTCGTGACCGGAGCGCTGCTGGGCGCCTTTATCACAATGGCCGCGTTCCGGCTGGCCGGCTGGTGAGGTTGTGGATAAATGGACTTTCCGCTTGAGAAATTAATTAATGCCGCTATGGCCGCCCGGGAACGAGCCTACGCCCCCTATTCGGGATTTAAGGTGGGCGCCGCCATTTTGACCGGGGAAGGGCGTTATTACACCGGCTGCAATGTGGAAAATGCCTCGTACGGGCTATCCTGCTGCGCCGAGCGGGTTGCCCTTTTTAAGGCGGTTTCCGGTGGGGAGCGGGATTTTCTGGCTATCGCCGTCACCGCAGGCACGGCTGACTTCTGCTCGCCGTGCGGGGCCTGCCGGCAGGCGCTGGCTGAATTCGGCGGGCACATCGGCGTATACATGGCCAACGCAAGGGGAGAATACAGGTTGAAGACCGTAGCGGAACTCCTGCCGGAGGCTTTCGGCGGCGGCTCGCTGAAAGTCGGGGAAAGCCCGCCGCCCAAGGAACAGGGTATCGTTAAGCTGATCGAGCCCGTCAATAGGTAAAGCTGATCCGGTGCCTGTCCCTTCACTTATTTACTTATTTGGACTTTTATTTGGGACTTTTATTTGGGTGTCGGCCCCTTAACTTATTAACTTATTTGTACTTCGACATTATGCTACCATTTTCATCCGCGGTTTGTGATAGCACATTATGGATTGTCAACCTAAGCATAAGCTGATTTAAGAATATACAGGTAAGGGGATTTCTAAAATGGTCAACGCAAGGAGAGAATACAGGTTGTTTATCGCTTTAGCCGGCAGGACCAACGTAGGCAAGTCAACTCTTATGAACCGGATCCTGGGAAAAAAGGTAGCAATCGTTTCCGACAAGCCTCAAACCACCAGGAATAAAATCCTGGGCGTACTCACCAGGGAGGACGCCCAGTTAGTTTTTCTCGACACACCAGGCATTCACAAGCCAAGGCACAAGCTTGGTGAGCGCCTGGTCAAGGTGGCGCAGGGGGCATTCAAAGAAGTCGACGCCATTTTTTTACTGGTCGAGGCTTTAGAGCCGCCCGGACCGGGCGACCGGTACGTAGCGGAACAACTCGCGGGCCTTTCAACGCCGGTTATCCTGGTACTGAACAAGATCGACCTGATCAAGCGGGACGATCTCCTTCCCGCTATTGAAGCATATAATGCCATAGGTAAATTTGCCGAAGTGGTGCCGGTTTCGGCCCTGACCGGGGAGAATACCGGGCGTCTGGTCGAAGTGGCAGCCGGCTGCCTGCCGCCCGGCCCGCGCTATTACCCGGACGAGATGATTACGGACAGGCCTGAATCCTTTATTATGTCAGAATTAATCAGGGAAAAAGTTTTGCTTCTAACCTCCCAGGAAGTGCCGCATTCCGTGGCGGTGATGGTTGAAGAACTGGTGGAGCGCCCTAACGACGTATTGGCGGTAAGAGCTGTGATTTATACGGAAAAGGAGTCACAAAAGGGAATCCTGATCGGTAAGGGCGGCCAGACTCTGAAAAAAATCGGCCAGCTGGCGCGGGAAGAAATGGAAGCGCTCTTCGGCACTAAGGTTTTCCTTGAACTGTGGGTCAAAGTAAAATCCGACTGGCGAAAAAAAGAAGCTTATCTCAAAAATTTCGGCTACAGGGCGAAGGAGTAGTTGGTAGTTGGTGGTTAGCGGTTAGTGGTTGGCGCGGCGAGATGTCCCCCAAAAGAATAACCACCCATAAAGTCATCACAAACCGCAGATGAAAATACCGGAATACTGCCGAAGTTTAAATTAAGTATATAAATTCAATGCCTGGCACCGTCTACTTATTTATTTTCTGCCCAGGATAGTAAATAAGTGAAGGGACAGGCACCGGCTCAAGACCAACTCTAATTTCCTTTCCACCTGGCGGTGAGGTCGTTTGCGATGCCTAATATGTCTAGAACCCTGGCAACGGTGTGGTCGACAAGGTCCCGGATCTCCCTGGGGCGGTGGTAAAAGGCCGGGACCGGAGGCATAATCACAACGCCCAGCCTGGCCAGCTTGAGCATGTTTTCAAGGTGGATGGGGCTTAAGGGGGTTTCCCTGGGCAGCAGCACCAGTTTGCGCCCTTCCTTGATTGTGACGTCGGCCGCCCGGGCAATCAGGTTGTCGGAGTAGCCCATGGCTATGGCGGCCAGGGTCTTCATGCTGCAGGGGGCGACCACCATGCCCCGGTGCGGAAAAGAGCCGCTGGAAACAGGAGCGGACAGGTCGTCCGCCCGGTAGAAATGATCGGCGGTTCCTTCCAACTCTTCCGGTGAGCGCCCTGTCTCTAGCTCCAGGGTGTACCGCGCCCAGCGGCTTAAAATTAAATGCGTTTCAATACCGGTCTTCTTCAGCCACTCCAGTAAAGAAACCCCGTAAATTGCGCCGGAGGCGCCGCTCACAGCCACGACTATGCCCAACTCACACGCTCCTTATCAAGATCTAAAGGTGATTTAATAGTCTTTACATATTATACTATATTACTAAATACTTTTCATGGCGGTCAATTCAAATGAAGCTCTGCAAGTTAGAATAAGTAAATAAGTGAAGGGACAGGCACCGTATTTGAAACTATATAAGCTAGATGCCGTGGTGCTGCATGCCAGGGACTGCGGCAGGGCCGACAAGCTGTTGACCCTGTTCTCAATAGAGCAGGGTAAAATAAAGGTTATTGCGCACGGCGCCGGAAAACCAACCAGCCGCAAGCGGGGGGGGGTGCAGCCTTTTACCCGGTCACGGTTTCTGATCCGGCGCGGCCGGGAATTAGACTCCGTCAGCCAGTGTGAGGGAATGGAAATGTTCCTGCACCTGCGCGAGAGCTTCGGGAAACTCACTTATGCCAGCTACCTGGTTGAAATGGTGGACGCGATGGCTCCAGCGGGTGAACCCAGCGAGCCTCTTTTTCATTTGCTGCTGACTACTCTGCAGTTAATGGCCGACGGTGATCCGGAGGTGCTCACTCTCTCCTTCGGCCTGAAAGCCGCGGGAATTTTCGGTTACAAGCCCGAGTTTGAAGTCTGCGCGGGCTG
>JAMCWI010000028.1:10296-10672 GCA_023481335.1 Bacillota bacterium
ATTGAAGGAAATATTTTTTTTAACCCGGCCCTCGGCGGGATTGTCTGCGCCAGTTGCCGGGAAGACGCCCCGGGGACAACAACGGCCTGCCACCGGGGGATGGTCGAAACAATGAAGATTCTTTCCCGCTGGCACCCGGACAAACTTCACCAGCTTAAGATCGACGCAAGGACCAGGGAGAATCTATTCAGGCTTTTACACGGGTATTTGAGCTACCACCTTGAAACTGAACTGAAGTCCGCTGCTTTTCTTGAGAGGTTTGGCGGAGCGGGACCGGACCACCAATAAGTTAACGGTGCCAGGCACTGTTAACTTATTTACTCTCACCGCTCACTCTAACGGATGGGCGTGTAATGAATAAAAACGGGCCCTGTGG
>JAMCWI010000022.1 GCA_023481335.1 Bacillota bacterium
TTTGCAAAAACTGTTGGCCCAAATGGTAAAAGAAGGGGTCAAGGGTGTGGCCATGGAAGTATCTTCCCATGCCCTGGCACTCAACCGGGTGGCCGGGGTGGCCTATGACCTGGCGGTATTCACAAATATCACCCAGGACCACTTGGATTTCCACGGCACCATGGAAGAATACCTGGCAGCCAAAGCCAAACTCTTTGCCATGGATATTAAGGCTGCCGTGATCAACGGTGACGATCCTGCGGCAGAGCATCTGATTAAAGCCAGCCGGGGTAAAGTCTACACCTATGCCATTGACCGGGAAGCCGATGTCAAGGCCAAGGATATTGAAGTAAGTGCCCGGGGCGTCAGCTTTACCGCCAGCGGGCCCTGGGGAGAACACACACTGTCGTTGAAATTAACCGGACGTTTTAATGTATATAACACCCTGGCGGCCTATACCGCCGGCATGGCCCTGGGCTTACCGGGGGCGGCTGTCAAAGCGGCTCTGGAAAATGTAGCCGGGGTTGCCGGGCGGTTTGAACCGGTCGATCAAGGTCAGGAATTTGCGGTAATTGTGGACTATGCCCATACGCCGGACGGATTGGAAAACATTTTGACCACCGCCAGGCAAATTACCGGCGGCCGGTTGATCGCGGCAGCCTTATGCGGCGGCGATCGTGACCGCACCAAGCGTCCCATTATGGGTGAAATTGCCGCCAAGTACAGCGACCTGGCGGTGGTGACCTCGGATAACCCCCGCACCGAAGACCCCGCAAGAATTATCGAGGATGTGGTGGAGGGCGTCACCCGGATTGCCTCACCGGAAAACTATCTGGTTATTCAGGATCGCCGGGAGGCCATCAACCGGGCCATTGAAATTGCCCGGGAAGGTGATGTGGTGGTGATTGCCGGCAAGGGGCATGAGGATTATCAGATTATCGGCACCACCAAGCATCCCTTTGATGACCGGTTGGTGGCCAAAGAAGCCTTAGGCCGCCGTCAGGAACAGCAGTAAAAAGTTAGGATTCAGAGGCAGGAAGGGATCGGTAAAGTATGCTACCCTATACCATAGATAAAATTGCCGAAGTTACCGGGGGCACCCTCCTGCAGGGGGACCCGGCCGCCCAACCGGCAGGGGTCTGCACCGACAGCCGGCGGACAAAGAACGGCGACCTGTTTGTTGCCTTGAAGGGGCGGCAAGCCGACGGACATGAATTTGTGGCCAAGGCTTTGGAGCAGGGGGCCGCTGCCCTGCTGGTTTCTCAAAAAATCCAGGATGTTCCGGCTGGGGTGCCGGCGGTCTTGGTGACAGATACCCTGCAGGCGCTGCAGCAGTTGGCCGTCCATAACAGGGCCAGACTAAACATTCCGGTGGTGGCGGTGACCGGCAGCAACGGTAAGACCTCCACCAAGGATATGATTGCTTCGGTGTTGAATACCCGTTACAATACGTTAAAGACAGAGGGCAATTACAACAACGAATTGGGGCTTCCTTTGACACTGCTGAACCTGACGGAAAAACATGAGGCTGCAGTGGTTGAAATGGGCATGCGGGGACCGGGAGAAATTGATTTTCTGGCCCGGCTGGCCAAACCCACCGGGGCGGTGATCACCAATATCGGGGAAGCGCATCTGGAGCGGCTGGGCTCGGTTAAAAACATTGCCCTGGCAAAAACCGAGATGCTGGAGCATATCGGGGAAGCGGGCTTTGCCATCCTCAATGCCGACAGCCCGTTCCTCCGGGAACTGGCAAGTCGCTGCAGGGGGAAAGTCTGGCTGTATTCCCTGCAGGGCCCGGCTGACATCCGGGGAAGCAGCCTGCGGCCGGAAGGCAGCGGCATTCGATACCAAATTGAATATCCCGGGGGTCAAGGGGAAATTCGCTTGCCGGTGCCGGGCAGTCACAATGTCATGAACAGTATGGCGGCGGTGGGCGTTGGCCTGCAGTTGGGCCTGCAGTTCGAAGAAATCGCCCGGGGGTTGGCCCGGGCAGCCCTCACCCATATGAGGCTGGAAATTGTAAACCTTAACGCCATGACGGTCATTAACGATACCTACAATGCCAATCCCTCTTCTGCCAAAGCAGCCCTGCAGGTGCTGCAGGAGACCGCAGCAGGCCGTAAGATCGCGGTACTGGGAAATATGTTTGAACTTGGTGCATTGGAGCAGTCAGGACACCGGGAAGTAGGAGAAGCGGCGGCGGATTTGGCGGTTGACTACCTGGTAACGGTGGGCAACCTGGCCCAATGGATCGCCCAGGGGGGGCGAAAGGCCGGGCTGGCCACAGAGAAAATCCGCCAGTGTGAAAACAATGCGGAGGCAGTAAAAGTTTTAAAGGATATTCTAAAACCCGGCGACACAATTTTAGTCAAAGGTTCACGCGGCATGCGGATGGAAGAGATCGTGAAAGAACTGATTAACATCATTGGAGAGAAACCGTGAGCATTAGAGGCTGGTTTAAATAATTCCCACTTCTAACCTCTAACCTCTCACTTCTCACCTCTCAAAAGGGAGGCATAAAAATGGATTATACCGTGGTTTGGCTGGCCGCAGGGATTAGTTTACTGGTTACCCTGGCCCTGGGCCCCATTGCCATACCTCTTCTTAGAAGATTAAAATTCGGGCAGACCATCCGGGCAGAGGGACCTTCCGGTCATATGGCCAAAGCGGGCACACCCACCATGGGCGGGGTGATGTTTCTCATCGGCATTGCCGTTGCAGGTGCAGTATTATTAAGGAGCAACATTCCGGGCCGGGCCGAGGGTTTGGTGGTGTTAGCCGTTACCCTGGGTTACGGTCTGATCGGCTTTTTGGATGATTATATTAAAGTGGTGCTAAAAAGGAATTTGGGCCTCAAAGCCAGGGAAAAAATCCTCGGCCAACTGATGATCGCCACGGCCTTGGCGGTCATTGCCGTGTTTCAACTGGGGAGAGGCACCGACTATGTGATTCCCTTTTCCGGCTTCTTGACACCGGGAGGCATTGCAGTTGACATGGGGTGGTGGCCCTTTTTCGGCCTTACGGTGCTTGTGCTGCTGGGAACCAGCAACGGGGTCAATTTAACCGACGGCCTGGACGGCCTGGCTGCCGGTGCCACGGTTTTTACCTCCGCAGCCTTTGTGCTGCTGGCGCTGCTAAGCGGCAAGGTGGGCACCGCCATTGTACTGGCAGCGGTGGCAGGCGGCTGCCTGGGTTTCCTGTTTTACAACCGGCACCCGGCCAAAGTCTTTATGGGAGATACCGGTTCCCTGGCTCTGGGAGGTGCCCTGGGAGCCGCTGCGGTTGTTACCCGCAGTGAACTGCTGCTGGTCATCATTGGCGGACTGTATGTGCTGGAAACCCTCTCGGTGATTATCCAGGTGATCTCATTCAAGACCACCGGTAAGCGTATTTTTCGCATGAGCCCGCTGCATCATCATTTCGAGCTTTCGGGCTGGTCGGAAAAAAAAGTGGTGGTTTCCTTTTGGCTGATCAGCTTTCTGTTTTCTGTCATGGGTCTGTTGGGTGGCTTTGGGATAATTTTTTAGGGTATTTTCTTTGGGGTCCGGCCCTCAGCCCTCAACTTTAAATGTTTTTAGAATTGGTCATATGCGAACTACTTTTAGTTGAAAAAAGGAGATCGAAAAGTGGACTTAGCAGGGAAAAGAGTTTTAGTGGTGGGGGCCGGAGTGAGCGGCCAGGCGGTTTGTGAATTTTTGCTAAAAAAGGGAGCGAAGGCCACCCTCACGGATTCCCGAACCCGGGAACAAATCGGTCCGGCAGCGGATCAACTGACCCAGAGCGGGGTTGGCCTGGTGTTGGGGGATTACCCCCAGGTTAACCAGGCATCCTATGACCTGCTGGTTGTCAGCCCCGGGGTTCCCCTGACGGTGCCCCCTGTGGTCCAGGCAGCGGCTGCCGGGATTCCCATCCTGGGGGAACTGGAATTGGCCTACCGGTTTGCTAAGGCACCCATCGTAGCCATTACCGGAACCAACGGCAAAACAACCACCACCTCTTTGATTGGTCAGTTGTTCCGGGAGGCAGGCTATAAAACTCTGGTGGCGGGCAATATCGGGCTGCCCTTGGTCAGTGAAATCGAAAACTATAACGCCGGCGATGTTGTGGTAGCGGAGGTTTCCAGTTTTCAGTTGGAAACCACCCATCGTTTTTCGCCCAAGGTGGCGGTGATCCTGAATATAACACCGGATCACCTTGATCGTCACGGATCCATGGAGGAGTACATACGGGCAAAGGCACTGATTTTTGCCCACCAAAAGCCGACGGATTGGGCCGTATTAAATTATGATGACCCGGTTACCAGGGAATTGGCAAAGGATTGTCCTTTCAATGTCATATTTTTCAGCCGCCGGCATATTTTAGAAAAAGGAATTTTTATCCGAAATGACAAAATCGTCATTGCTGACGAAACCGGTTTAAGGGAAGTAACCGGCGTCGATTCTCTGCGTATCCCCGGCGGCCACAATTTAGAAAATGCTCTGGCTGCAGCAGCAGCGGGCCACGCCATGGGACTTGCCCCTGCGGATATTGCCCATACCCTGGGGAATTTTACCGGCGTTGCCCACCGGCTTGAATATGTGGCCACCCTTAAGGGTGTGGATTATGTGAATGATTCCAAGGGAACCAACCCGGATGCAGCCATAAAAGCGCTGGAGGCCTACGATGTTCCCATCGTATTAATCGCCGGGGGGAAAAATAAAGGGGTTTCCTTTCAGGAGTTTGCCAAGAAAATAAAAGAAAAGGTAAGGGTCCTCATTACGGTAGGGGTACACGGCTATCAAATTGAAGATGCAGCAAGGGAGCAGGGTTTTGCGAACATTTTCCCGGCCCAAGACTACCCCCAGGCTGTAAAATTGGCCTACCAACAGGCCCAGCCCGGCGAAGTGGTTCTCCTCTCCCCGGCCTGCACCAGCTGGGACATGTTCAAGAACTTCGAAGAACGGGGAGAGCTGTTTAAGAAACTGGTGCTGGAGCTGGAAGATAATTAGACTAAAGGGTATTCCTTATGGGTCAAGTATTTAGACTAAAGGGTAATCCTTTGGGGTCTAGTTGTTTAAATACTGGAGCTAAGAGAAAAACCTGCAAGTTTGACAACAGGACCCCAAAGAACAACCCGTGAGTCTAACAACAAGACCCCGAAGAAATACCCGTAAGGCTAAAAAGGAGGTAGAAACCATGCGTTTAAAGAAGAGGCCACCTGATTTTGTTTTGTTTCTGACAGTGCTGCTTCTCTTGAGTATTGGTCTCATTATGGTCTTTTCTTCCAGCGAATATGCCACCATGGTACGATACGGTGACAGCTTCTACTTCTTTAAAAGGCAGCTGCTTTGGGCGCTCCTGGGACTGACTGCCATGTTTTTCATGATGAATTTTGATTACTTCCGTTTGAAACGCTGGATAGGGCTTATTGTATTAACCGGCTTTATTCTCTTGGTTGCAGTATTGATACCGGGTATTGGCGTTGTGGTAAACGGGGCGCGCCGGTGGATCGATATCGGATTTATGGTTTTCTCGCCGGCCGAGCTGGTAAAACTCTGTTTAATTATGTTCGTGGCCTTCGGGTTATCCAAGAAAGGTGAAAAAATAAGCTCCTTTAAGGAGGGGTTGCTGCCTTACCTGGTTTTTATGGCGCTGGCGGCGGGACTCATTTTACTGCAGCCCGACCTGGGGACAGCCATTGTATTAAGCGGCACGATCTTTATCATGTTCTTTGCGGCCGGAGCCAGGATCTCCCATCTGGGTGGACTGGCGGGCATGGGCTTGATGGCAGTGGCATTGGCCATCTACTTTGAACCCTACCGGATGAAACGTTTCCTGGCCTTTCTGGACCCGGAAGCAGACCCCCAGGGTACCGGCTATCACATCATTCAATCCCTCTATGCCCTGGGCTCCGGCGGGTTATTCGGAGTGGGTTTGGGACAAAGTAAACAAAAATTCCTTTACCTGCCGGAAAACCACACGGATTTTATTTTCGCCATTACAGGAGAGGAACTTGGCTTTATCGGGGCCTCCTTGGTGGTCTTGCTGTTCATCATGTTTGTTTGGCGCGGCCTAAAAATCGCAGTCACCTCGCCGGATCCCTTTGCCAGTTTACTGGCAGCGGGCATTACCAGCGGTATTTCCCTGCAGGCGCTGATTAACATGGGAGTTGTAACCGGCTCCATGCCGGTCACCGGCGTTCCGCTGCCCTTCATCAGCTACGGCGGCACCTCCCTGCTCTTTACCCTCATAGGAATCGGCATCGTCCTTAACATATCGAAATACACCACACCACGATAACTGTCAAGGGGACGGTTCCGCTGACATGTCATGGGGACGGTTCCACTGACAGTCTGAATTGACTGTCAATCAAGTGGGGACGATCCTTGACTTGAATTTGTGGGAAAGGGAAGAGCTTTTTAAAAAGACACAAGAACCGTCCCCTTGTCGTCCCCTTGTCTTACTTAGGAAGAGGTGAAAGTTGTGCGGGCCATTTTAACGGGTGGCGGTACCGGGGGGCATATTTACCCGGCCCTGGCCATTGCCAGGGGTTTGCAGAACCGTTTTCCCAATACAGAAATCCTATATGTAGGAACCAACCGTGGTCTTGAGGCGGATATCGTACCCAAGGCCAATTTCCCTTTTCAGGCAATTACGGTTTCGGGCCTGGAGAGAAAACTATCTTTGAAAAATTTTCAGGTGCTGTGGCAGGCCTGGCAGGGCTACCGGGAGGCGGTTGGCATCCTGAAAACCTTTAAACCCGATGTTGTCATCGGCACCGGGGGTTATGTCTGCGGTCCGGTGGTGATGGCAGCGGCCAGAAGAGGTATCCCTGCCATGATTCACGAACAAAATGCCCTGCCGGGCATCACCAATCGGATTTTATCAAAGTTTGTGGATCAGGTGGCCCTTACCTTTGAGGACTCGGTTCAGTATTTTTCCGGCAAAGCCAGGGTTGTGGTCACCGGTCTGCCGGTCCGGCCGGAAATCATGCAGGCAGACAAAACCAATGCCCTGGCAGCCCTTAATCTAAGTGCCGGGAAGCGGACGCTGCTGGTTTTTGGCGGCAGCCTGGGTGCCCGAAGAATCAACCGGGCCATGGTGGAGGTCATCAAAAGGTACGGCAATCAGCCGCACATTCAGATTTTGCATGCCACTGGACAGTTGGGACACCAGGAATTTCTTCGGGAATTGGCAAATAACGGTATCGATTTGGACAAATATGTCAATATTATGGTTAAACCCTATTTATATAACATGCATGAAGCCCTGGCTGCTGCGGATTTAGTAATCAGCCGGGCGGGGGCGGCCACCCTGGCAGAACTGACCGTGTCGGGACTGCCGGCGGTATTGATTCCTTACCCCTTCGCTTCGGAAAACCACCAGGAGCACAACGCCCGGGCACTGGCAGACCGGGGGGCGGCGGTTCTGATCAAGGATGCGGACCTCACAGGCAGCCTGCTGGTGGAAACCGTAGAAAGAATCATAACGGAACCCCAAAGACTGGAAAATATGTCGCAGGCCAGTGAAAAAATGGGACGGCCTGAGGCCCTACATGATATTATAAAATGCGTGGAGAGGATGTTGCCGCGGCAATAATGGAAAAATCCATTGCCGGGGCAGTCTTTTGTTGGCAGGAATGGGACAACCCCTGGGAAAAGGTTGGGCAGTAACACCTCCCGGAGAAGATGCATAGTATGGCTTACAGAAACGCTCTTAACGGGGAATCATCGGTTGCCTTGCCGGATCATTTACCAACCTGTATGACGGTAAAATAAAAGCAAACTTAACCCGGGAGCAGTCTTGTTTCGGGAAGGAGTGATGTGAGTGCAGGGAAAAAGAGTTCATTTTATTGGTATCGGCGGCGCCGGTATGAGTGGGATTGCTGCAGTTCTACTGGGTTTCGGGCAGCACCGGGTGTCGGGTTCAGATATTAAAAGGTCCGCCGTTGTTGAACGGTTGGAGGCTATGGGTGCCCTTTGCAGTATCGGGCATGAGGCCCGCAATATAGACAGGGATCTCGATATGGTCGTTGTTTCTACGGCCATTTCCCCCGATAATCCGGAAATAGCGGAGGCCAATCGCCAGGGCATTCCCCTAGTAAGAAGAGGGGAAATGCTGGCCCGGTTGATGCGGCAAAAAAGCGGCATTGCGGTGGCCGGTGCCCACGGCAAAACCACCACCACGTCCATGACGGCCCTGGTTCTGGAAGAAAACAGGCTTGATCCCACCATACTTATCGGAGGTGACTTGAGCAATATCGGTGGGAATGCCAAAGTGGGCCATGGGGAATACTTGGTGGCCGAGGCAGACGAAAGCGATGGTTCATTTTTATTATTAGATCCCCAAATCGCCGTGGTTACCAACATCGAGGATGACCACCTGGATTACTACGGCAGTCTGGATAAGCTGGTGCAGGCCTTTGAAGATTTTCTCCATAAAGTACCGGCGGACGGCTTGGCGGTCATTTGCCAGGATGACCCAACCCTGAGAAAAATGAAAGAGGGTTTGTCCTGTTCGGTGATCACCTATGGCTCAAAGGAGTCCGGCGCGGAATATATTTTGCATCCCCTTGAGACAAAGGATGGCATGAACCGCGGGGAAGTGTACCGGCGCGGCGAGAAACTAGGCACGCTGGAACTCCATGTTCCCGGTTATCATAATCTTTTAAATGCTTTAGCCGCCGTGGCGGTGGGACGACACCTGGGGCTGGAGTTTCAGGATATCGCCAGAGCGTTGCTGCATTTTAGAGGAGCCAAGAGAAGGTATCAATTGATTGGCGAAACCAAGGGGATAAAGGTTGTAGACGACTATGCCCATCATCCCACAGAAGTGAAGGCGACCCTGCAGGCAGCAAGATCCGTCCATCCGGGGAGAATTGTTGCAGTATTTCAACCTCACAGATACACCCGGACCCGTCAGCTTTACCGGGAGTTCGGGCAATCCTTTGGCAATGCGGACATGGTTATTTTAAATGACATCTATGCCGCCAGCGAGCAACCCATTGAGGGCGTTCATACAAAACTGATTGTCAATGCCATCCCCAGGCGGCAGGGCCAACAGGTCGTTTACCTGCCCACGCTGAAAGACGCGGCAGATTTCCTGGCAACCGAGGCCAAAAGCGGTGATCTGGTGCTGACCATGGGGGCCGGAGATGTTTGGACATTGGGCAGTGAATTACTTAGGAGACTGGAGGAACAGTAAGCATGGATTATACTTCACTGGCGGGTGAACTTCAGTCACTGGTAAAGGGATCCGTAAAGGTACACGAGCCAATGAAGCAGCATACCACTTGGCGAATTGGCGGCAATGCCGACCTTTTTGTGGATCCCGGTGACAAGGATGATATTCGTCGTACGGTGGAGTTTGCCGCAGCCCATGATATTCCCCTTACGGTGATCGGTAACGGATCGAACCTGCTGGTCAAAGACGGCGGCATCAGGGGGCTGGTTCTCAAGGTAGGGCGGGGCCTGGCGGGCATTTCCGTGGAGGGTGCCACCATCAAAGCCGGCGCCGGGGCCATGCTGCCGGAGTTGGCGGCGGCGGCCCGCAAGGCTTCAGTGGGCGGCTTTGAATTTGCGGCAGGAATTCCCGGTTCCCTGGGAGGGGCTGTTATCATGAATGCCGGGGCCATGAACGGTTGTGTGGCAGATGTTTTGTTAGCTGTTGAAGTGATAAATGAACAAAACCAATTCTTAACGCTGACGAAGGAGGAATTGGGTTTTTCTTACCGCTCCAGCAATCTGCAAAACAAAGGATACATTTGTGTGTCCACCCTTTGGCAGGGTTATCCCAAGGGCAAGGATTTAATTGAGCAGGAAACCCGGGACTATGTTGCCAGGAGAAAAGCCGCCCAGCCCCGGGGGTATCCCAATGCGGGGAGCGTTTTTAAGAACCCGGAGGGGGATTTTGCGGGGAGATTAATTGAAGCATGCGGGGGCAAGGGCCTCAGGGTAGGGGATGCCGAGGTCTCAACCAAACATGCCAACTGGATTCTCAACCTTGGCAATGCCACTGCAAGGGATGTTCTGACATTAATCGATAAAATAAAAAAGATGGTACAGGAAAGCTTCGGCGTATCCCTGCACCTGGAAGTGAGAGTTTTGGGAGAAGACTAGGCGGAGGTGGCAGCGTGGAAAAGTTTGTAATTGTTGGAGGCAACCGCCTAAAGGGTTCCATTAAGGCAAACGGATCTAAGAATGCATCTTTACCAATTCTGGCATCAACCTTATTAAGCGGCGGAGTATGCACCGTTCATCAAGTACCCAGGTTAAGAGATGTTTTTGTCATGCAGGAACTTCTTACCTACTTGGGAGCCAAGGTAACCTTTGACGGCAATACCATGAGGGTGGACAGTACCCATGTACAGTCCCAAGAAATATCAGAAGATCTAATGAGAAAAATGAGGGCGTCCAATTTGGTTTTGGGACCGCTGCTCGGTCGTTTCGGCAGCGTGCGGATTTCCCACCCCGGCGGCTGCAACATCGGGTCCCGCCCCATGAACCTTCATTTTAAGGGATTATCCGCCCTGGGGGCTAAAATTACGGAGAAATTTGGTTATATAACCGCGGAAACCAGTCAGTTAGTTGTCAATGTGTTCAATATTGCTTAATACCGTGCCGTCTTCGCCAGCCAATGCCGCCAGGATGAGGGCCGCCCCCGCCCGCAGGTCGGTGGCCTCCACACAGGCGCC
>JAMCWI010000035.1 GCA_023481335.1 Bacillota bacterium
TTGAAAGTATTCGCTATGCGCTGAAGATCGGCTGCCTCCTGCATCCCACCAGTGTGAAAGCGCGGAACGCCGTCTTAACAACCAGGGGCTGCTTTCGTAAATAAAAATAAATTTTTTTAAGAACTCGACGACTTCGCCCGGTGGCGTCAGCCGGTTTTCTATAAGAAAATAGTGGAATCGGTTATAATAAAGAGTATAATAAACGAGAAGAACATCAAGGAGGGGTACGTTTTTGACACTAAGTGCCAAGGAAATGGTGGACATTGCCCATAGAGCGGCGGACGACAAAAAAGCAACCGACATCAGAGTTCTCGATATCAGCAATATTTCAATTATTTGCGACTACTTTCTCATTTGTACCGGACGCTCCAGCACCCAGGTGCAGGCAGTGGCCGAACATATTGAGGAGAAGCTGCAGGAAGCAGGGGTGAAGCCCATGCGCATCGAAGGTTTCCGGGAAGGCAGTTGGATTCTGCTGGATTACGGCGATGTGGTGATTCATGTCTTTCAGGAAATGGAACGAGACATTTACAACCTGGAGCGGTTGTGGGGAGACGCACAAGTGGTGGAAATGACGGATATTCTCTAACTGATGTGGTTTGTTATTTGGAAGCGGTTGTGGGGAGACGCACAACAAGGTGGAAATGACCGCGCACAAGTAATTTTTTTTCAACAAATCTTTAGTTGACAGTTACCCCACCACCGCCAGCGGCAAAATCCAAAAATACCGGCTGCGGGAGCAAGCCATCAACACCCTGGGAATGGAAAGCCTAACGAAAATTGAAACAGCCTGGCATTGTTGAAATATGGCCCCGTTCATGGTAAAATTTGCAAGGTATGTGAGTTTGGTTTCCGCCAAAATAGCAACGTGACTGGGAGGCAAGTATTTTGCAGGAGCAATACGATTTTAAACAAATAGAGAATACTTGGCAGCAGTATTGGGAAAACCAAGACCTTTATCGAGTGCCGGATCACTCCGAACGTCCAAAATACTATTGCCTGGAAATGTTCCCCTATCCCTCGGGAAAATTACACATGGGCCATGTTCGCAATTATTCCATTGGCGATGTCATCGCGCGGTTTAAAACCATGCAGGGTTATGACGTTCTGCACCCCATGGGCTGGGATGCCTTTGGCCTGCCGGCGGAAAACGCCGCCATCAAACACGGTATTCCTCCCGCCACCTGGACCTGGGACAACATTGCCCACATGAGAAGCCAGCTCAAACAACTGGGCTTAAGCTATGACTGGCACCGGGAAGTGGCCACCTGCCACCCCGAATATTACAAATGGGGCCAGTGGCTGTTCCTCCAACTCTATAAAAAGGGCTTGTGCTATAAAAAACACGCCCGGGTCAACTGGTGCCCGGACTGTGCCACCGTGCTGGCCAACGAACAGGTGGTGGAGGGAAACTGTGAAAGATGCAGTGCCACGGTGGAACAAAAGGAACTGGATCAATGGTTTTTCCGCATCACCGATTATTCCCAGCGGTTGCTGGATGATCTAAAAAAACTGGAAGGCTGGCCCGATAAGGTGAAGATCATGCAGGACAACTGGATTGGGCGCAGCGAAGGGGCCGAATTGACCTTCAAGGCAGAAGGCAGCGGGGATGAAATTACTGTCTTTACCACCCGGCCGGATACCGTTTACGGCGTTACCTATATGGTGCTGGCTGCGGAGCATCCCCTGGTGGCGAAGCTTTCCGCCGGCACCCCTCAGGAAAATGAGGTTGCGGAGTTTGTCAACCGAGTCAGTAAACTTACCGAGTTGGCCCGCACCAGCTCTGAAAAGGAAGGGGTCTTTACCGGAGCCTGCTGTATCAACCCCTTTAACGGTGAGCGGGTGCCCATTTTAACCGCCAACTATGTTCTTTATCATTACGGCACCGGTGCCGTTATGGGTGTACCGGCCCACGATGAGAGAGACTTTGAGTTTGCCAAAAAATATGATCTTCCCATCAGGGTGGTAATCCACCCCTCCAAGGATAAAGGTTTAACAGCTGAAGAGATGACCCAAGCCTATACCGAAGACGGCATCATGGTCAATTCCGGACCCTTTGACGGAACTCCCAACCGGCAGGGGATTCGCAAGGTGACCCAATATGCCGAGGAGAAGGGCATTGGCAAGGGCATTATCAACTATCGATTAAGGGACTGGCTAATTTCCCGCCAACGCTATTGGGGTACGCCCATTCCCATTATTTACTGCAAGAAATGCGGGGCAGTGCCTGTGCCGGATCACCAACTGCCGGTACTGCTGCCCACGGATGTGGCCTTTAAGCCCACCGGGGAATCACCGCTGAAGGGCAACCCGGATTTCTTCAATACCACCTGTCCCCAGTGCGGCGAACCGGCCCAGCGTGAAACTGACACCATGGACACCTTCGTGGATTCCTCCTGGTACTACCTTCGCTACACCAGCCCCAGGGATACCGAACAGGCTTGGGGAAAAGACAAAGCCGCCCGCTGGATGTCGGTGGATCAGTATATTGGCGGTGTAGAGCACGCCATTTTGCACCTGCTTTATTCCCGCTTTTTTACCAAGGTCTTTTACGACCTGGGTCTGGTAAATGTGGAGGAACCCTTTGAAAACCTGTTAACCCAGGGCATGGTGTTAAAGGACGGGGCCAAGATGTCCAAATCCAAGGGCAACGTGGTCAGCCCGGAGGAAATTATCCAACGCTACGGCGCGGATACCGCCAGGTTGTTCATCCTGTTTGCTGCTCCCCCGGAACGTGACTTGGAATGGAGCGACCGGGGTGTTGAGGGCAGCCACCGCTTTCTCAACCGGGTCTGGCGGCTGGTTTATTCCGTTAGAGACCAAGTGGCCGCCGCTCCGGCCGTTGCTCCGGGCACACCTTATGTGGGCGTGCACAAGGAAATGCGCCGGTTAACCCATTATGCCATCAAAAAAGTGACCGAAGATGTCAGCGGACGCTTTAATTTCAATACCGGTATCAGCACCATCATGGAACTGGTAAACGGCATTCACACCTACCGGGATAAGGTGGCGGAGGTGGAACGGGATGCCGCTGTATTGGCCGAGGCAGTCAACACCTCCATTATCCTGCTGGCGCCCTTTGCGCCTCATATTGCCGAAGAGTTATGGCAGTCCACCGGACACTCCGGCAGCGTACACCGGCAGCCCTGGCCGCAATACGACCCCACCGCATTGGTGGAGGACGAGGTGGAGATTGTTGTTCAATTAAACGGCAAGCTGCGGGAGCGTTTGCACATCCCTGCCAACATGAAACCGGCCGAAATGCAGCAGTATGTCATGGAACTGCCGTCCGTGCAGGAGCTAATCGCCGGTAAACAGATCATAAAGGTCATTCCCGTACCGGGCAAACTGCTAAACATTGTGGTAAAATAAAATCATAAAGACGAAAGGCACCCTGACCCGGTGTCTTTCGTCTTTGCTGCATATCCCTTCACCTCTCGCCGCATACTAAAAGGTGTATGTCTGGGGGGTGAAGGCTGTGCCGGAAATATTTCCTTTTATTTGGCGAACTGTGGTAATTTACTTGGCGGTACTGGTGGTTGTCAGGCTGACGGGCAAACGGGAGATCGGGCAGCTGTCTTCCTTCGACTTTGTGGTTGCCATAATTCTGGCCGAACTGGCCGCCATTCCCATGGAATCCACGGACATCCCCATTTGGCATGGCATTGTTCCCATCATCACACTGGGGCTGCTGGAAGTAGGTTTCTCTTATTTGACCCTGATCAGTCGACCGCTGCGTAAAATACTCTACGGCTCCCCCCAGATCATCATTGAAAACGGGCGGCTGGTAAAGCATGAGATGCGAGCCTCCCGCTATAACCTGGACGACCTGTTGAGCCAGCTGAGGGAAAAGGGTTTTCATAATATAGAAGATGTGGAATATGCCATTTTGGAGACCTCCGGCAGGTTAAGCGTGATTCCGCGCTCCCAAAAGAGACCGGTCACACCGGAGGATCTGGGTATTTGCACAGAATACGAGGGACTGCCTGCGGTGCTGGTGATGGACGGGGATGTACTGGAGGAGAACCTTAGAAAAGTAAATCTTGATGAGGACTGGTTAAAGGAGAAACTGGCTGAAAAGGGATTTCATCCGAAGAAGGTATTGCTGGCCACCCTAAATACCCGGGGGCAGCTGATGGTAGACTGTCCAAAAGAAAACCCACACTAAGTATTTGCAGATCTGACTTTAAAGAATAACCAGCTCTTTTTAAAAAACATAGGAAACGTTAGGAAAATAGGTAAAGTTACCCCGCTAATCCCGAAATCGGGAACAGAATAAGATATTAAGGACTTTAATATACATTTTTAGAGTTTGATATGAACTTTGACAAAATGCTATTATATTGATAAAGGTGTATGTCTTTATCATACAGTGTAATAAGTAGTTGGCATAAAAAATGAATAAAGTAATATTAATAATATAATACTGAAGAAAGAACCTTCTGAGGACGGAACAGGCAGCCGTCGCCCACCATTAAGGTGTTAGGAGATGCAGGAATGTCATCCTGCCTAGGTTCTTTCGGAGGCATTAGAGGAGCCACGGCAAATTGCCGTGGCTTTTTTGTGCTATTTGTGCTAGATATTAGTTAAGGAAGAACCTAATATTTTTTAAGGACGTTCTTCTTTTGGTACTTTTCAATTTTTTCATTAGACATTTTAAAAATGGTTTTAGCAAATAATTTGCCTTTGTTGGAAATTCTTACAGCAACTAAAACATAGCCATCAAAAACCTTAATATATTCGATTGAATCTTTCTTAGGATGTTTAGTTACATAGTCGGGCGAAGCTATAATATTTCCCAGTTCAGAGAAGTATTTTTTATAATCTTCAGGATGCTCCTTATGCATATGATCTATGTTCGTTTTTCCTAGAAAGATGGGTGTATCTACTGGTATAGAGAGTTCTAACAAATCAATAATTCTTTGATCGATTTTACCAACAATCCTGGGTTTATCGGTACAGTCAACCATGTTGTCCTCCAAAACTCAGTATTTAGTTAATTATAGCATAATGACATAAAAACAGGCAGGATACATACATAGATTAGTCCATATGCCATAACATGGTGATTTCAATCAAATATTGGTTCTTCAAGCAGGAATATGTCTTTATGAATAGAAATAACCATAAAGTTGCGGTTAGAGGTTCAGGAGGACAGCCATGTTGAATTTGGGTCGTAAGGAACAGGGCCTTATTTTAATCATAGTGGCAATTATTCTTTTTTCTGCGGGCTACCAGTTCGCCAACCGGGATAAGAAAGAAATTGAACTGGTGGGCCCCTCCAGTGCCGAAGCCACCCATGAAGAAACCGGCACTATTGTTGTACATGTGGACGGAGCGGTTGAAAAACCAGGCGTCTATAAACTGCCCTCCGGCAGCAGGGTGAACGATGCCATAGAACAGGCGGTGGCTTTGCCGGATGCGGATCTAAGCGCACTGAACCTGGCAGAACCCTTAAAAGACGGGCGTAAACTGACAGTTTTCAGAAAAACGGAACAACAGGCACCCGGACAAGTTGCTGCAGCACAGACAACGCCGCTGCCGCCCCCGGGCAATGCGGCGGTGTTCGGTTCCCAGGCGGCCCCACCAGCCAAGTCAAACGGCTTGGTAAACATTAACACTGCCGACGCGGCGGAGTTGGATACGCTGCCCGGCATCGGCCCGGCCCTGGCGGAAAGGATCTTGCAGCACCGGCAGGCCAACGGCCCCTTTCAAACCATTGAGGATATTAAAAATGTTTCCGGCATTGGAGATAAAAAATATGCAGACATGCAGCACAGGATCACCGTTCACTAGCCAATGCCCCTAGAAAAATCATACAGGATGTGAATTCATGGAAGCTGGTTTGCTGGCCCGGTTAATAAGACTTCAGGCAATGGAAAACAGCATGAACGGGTTCAAGGACAACCGGGATCATACTGCTGATTTTTCCCTGCTGCTGGCTAAATTAATTGCCGCCGAAGCAGGTTCTGTTAACACCGTGGTTGCTCCTAAATCTGCCCTTCGCCTGGCGGAACTGCCTTATTTGCCCAAAAAACAGACCATGGCCTCGGCCCAGGCTGCGGCTGCGTCTTTTCAAGCCGCCCGGGGCACCAAGGAGGTTGAAACCATCGTAGAAAAGGCGGCTTTGCGGCATGGGGTGGACCCGGCCCTTTGTAAAGCGGTTGCCCGGGCGGAATCCGGTTTTAATCCCAACGCCACTTCCAAGGCCGGTGCCATGGGTTTAATGCAGTTAATGCCGGGTACCGTCGGCAGCTTGGGTGTGGACAACCCCTATGACCCCGAACAAAACGCCGATGCCGGGGTTCGTTACCTCAAATCCATGCTGGACAAGTATGACGGAGATGTGAATTTGGCTTTGGCCGCATACAATGCCGGGCCTGGAACGGTGGATCGCCACCGGGGTGTGCCGCCCTATCGGGAAACGCTGAATTATATTGCATCCGTAAGCGGCTACCGGCGCCATTACGCAGGTGGGTAACATGCAGCGACCGCTGGTTTTTCTGGTAGTGGCCCTGATGATCGGGATTGTCGGGGCATCCTTCAGCAAAACAGAGGTCACTGCTGCCTTATTGACAGCAGTTTTTGCCCTTCTCCTGGCGGGCATCGGTGTCTTAAGGGCCTGGCGTTTTAATGCCTGGGTCCTTTTTTGTGTTTGCGCCTGCCTGGGCATGGTCTTGACTTCCCTTAAGCTGGCAGCGGTGGATTCACCGCTGCTTGCCTACAAGGGTAAGAGTGTGCAGGTAATAGGGAGTGTTATGGACCGGCCGGATGTCCGACCCGAGGCCACCTTTTATAAACTGGAAGTCAGCAAAATTGTCCACAATCAGGAGAGCAAATCCGTCAGCGGTGTCCTGCGGGTCAAGGTAAAAGACCGGGGAAAAGTGTTTGATTACGGCGACCGCTTGTCAATAACGGGGCTGCTCAGTGTGCCGGAGCCCCCGGGCAACCCCGGTGCCTTTGATTACCGGGCCTGGCTCAACCGCCAGGGCATCTCCGCCACCCTGACAGTCAATGAAGCCGGGGCAATCAAAGTCCTGGCCAAGGGCGGCCATCCCTTATTGCAGACAGCCTACGGGGTACGGGATGCCCTGGAAAAAATCTTTGACCAAACCCTAAGCAAAACCAATGCGGCGGTGTTGAAGGGAATTTTATTTGGCACCCGTGGGGAGATCCCCCAGGACATTCAACTGGCCTTTAACGAAACCGGCCTGGTTCACATGACGCAAGCGGTGAAGCAGTAAATATTTGCTGACTTGCTGGTATATAACATTCAATATCTAGTACTATATTTCCATCTAATAATGTTTCAACCCAAATACATTTAACTGTCTTCATGAGAAGTTCTCTTTTTTCTTCAAAACTGAGGTTATGAACAGCTTCCCAGTTATGTCGGTGCTTTTCAACTATTTCGAGAATATTTTTCGATTTTTCTTCTTCGACAGATTGAGATAATTTAATTTCGGCAATTTGCTGTTCAATAACCTTTTGACGATTTTTAATGTCATCTATTGACTTTTGAAGATCTGGTAATTCAATTACCCCAGAACGATAAGCCTGTAGTACGCGTTCTCTCTCAGTAGTAAGTCTATCCATTACTTTATCTAACTCTTTTAATTTTTTTTCAGCTTCTAATTTTTTGTTATAAACATTTTTTTGCTGTGATGAAAGTGCCTCATTAAGTTTTACTGGATTGGATAGTATTTCAGAAAGGTAGTTTAGGACTTTTGTTTCTATATTTTCACCCTTAACCCATTTAGCCGGGCATGATTCATCTTTGCCGTACCGCCTAGCTAGGCTGCTTGTGATACACCTATAATAGTAAGTTTCCTTGTAAGGGTCTCCAACCCTTTTTCCATTTTTGTAGTGCCTATGCGTTTGTGTAGTACCGCCCATATATTTCCCGCACTTCTTACAGCGAAGGAGTCCTCTTAAAAGATAGTCTCGTGGTGTTACCCTATGGATCATATTTTTACGTTCTTTAAGTAGTTTTTGGGCCGTTTCAAAGGTTTCTATATCAATTAGAGGAGGGACAGAAACCACTATATCTTTATAACGCCACTCACCGATGTAGGCTGTATTTGTAAGTATAGAGTATACGCGCTCACCACCCCAACGGCCGCCGCGTTTTGTTTTATATCCTTTCTGAGTTAAGTATTTTGCAATAGTAATAGTGCTCTGGTCAGGTTTTATGTATTCCATAAATATTTCCTTCACAACTTGAGCTTCATCATTGTTAATAACGAGATAACCTTTTTCGGATTTACTTTTTCTACCTGGCTCGAAAGGCATCACGTAGTCATAACCATAAGGCGGACTACTTAAAACAACATATCCTTCCTCGGCCCGGCGTATTTTACCCATCATGCTTCGCTCAATAAAAGTATCGCGTTCAAGCTGGGCAATGCTGCCCAAAAGCGACAACATGAATTTTCCGATGGGGTTAGTGGTGTCGAAGGGTTCTGTGACGGAGCGAAAGGAGACTCCTAGTTTATCCAAGTGATCCACAACAAATAATAGGTCTTTAACGCTTCGGAAAAACCGGTCAATGCGGTAGACTAGAATAACCTGAAATTTCCCAGTCTTGGCATCATCTATAAGCTTTCCTAAGGCGGGACGATCCGAAGTAGTTCCAGAAAAGCCAGCATCCACATATTCATCATAAATTTCATAATTCATTGCCCGGCAGTAACTTCGGAGTAACTCCAGTTGGGCGGGGATACTGAAGTTTTCGGCTTGCTCCTCAGTTGAGACCCGAGTATAAATTGCAACATTTATCTTTGATTGATCAACTTGGTTAAACAAAATATCACCTCATTCTGTAACCTGAAAAACATTTTGTGAAAAATTTTACCATAGCCTATTGACCAGAACAAGCGTTTGTAAATATAATCGTATTAAATACAAACACTTGTTCTGGAGGCGGGGTTAATGTCTAAAAAAGAAAAAATTAATACCGAATTAGAAAAGAGTAAAGTATTGGAACTGTGTTTGGATGAAATTGAAAAGAAATTTGGTAAAGGGTCAATTATGAAACTTGGGGACGCTAAACATATTGTGGTTGAAGTAGTGCCAACGGGTATACCTACACTAGATTTAGCTACCGGGGTGGGTGGATTCCCGCGTGGACGTATCATTGAAATCTTTGGCCCAGAATCATCCGGTAAAACTACTGTAGCCTTACATACAATCGCTGAGGCTCAGAAACAGGGAGGAGCGGCTGCTTTTATTGATGCCGAACATGCTCTAGATCCCTCTTATGCAAAGAAATTAGGGGTTAATTTGGAAGAGTTGTTAGTTTCACAACCAGACTATGGAGAACAGGCCCTAGAAATATGCGAATATCTTTTCCCTAAGGGGGCTATTGATGTAGTTGTTGTGGATTCCGTTGCCGCCCTGGTTCCTCACGATGAGATAAAAGGGGAAATGGGAGCTATTAATGTCGGTCTGCAGGCTCGGCTGATGTCACAAGCCATGCGTAAATTAACCGCCATAGTAGCCAAGAGCAGAGCAATTGTTATTTTTATTAATCAGCTTAGGGAAAAGATAGGTAATAATGGCTACGGCAGTCCTGAAGTTACCACCGGTGGCAGGGCACTAAAATTTTATTCCTCGATGCGTTTAGATGTGAGAAAGAAGGAAGATATAAAACAGGGAGAACAACGGATTGGGTATCGATCTAAGATAAAGGTGGTTAAAAATAAGGTAGCTCCACCGTTTAAGGAGGCGGATTGTGAGTGTTATTATAACGAAGGGTTCTCTAAGGAAGCGGCTCTATTGGATCTGGCCGAGACTTATAAGATAATTGAAAAATCAGGTACATGGTATCGGTATGGAGAAGAACGGCTTGGGCAAGGGAGAGAAAATGTGAGAGCTTACCTAAAGGATAACTCGGCCGTGGTTCAGGAAATAGAGAGGAAGGTAAAAGCTTTGATTTTAGAGGCTGATATTACTCCGGGTATGAATAAAGTTTCTGAAGACAATTAAAATGGGTATTTTAAAATAAATGGTAAAATATGGGATTGAATAACTATCTTTTCCATGTTATAATTTTACTTAAATGTGGCAAGCTTGCAAAGACTGTGGCTTGTCAATTTTATTTAAGGTGATTATATCATGAAAACACGAGATAGAGATGTTCGTCAAAAATTACATGAAGTCTTATCGCGTGAATTTCTATGCGATGATGATACAATAATTATTGATGAACTTGGTCTCTGCCAAGGAGAAGCCAGAATTGATATTGCTGTTATTAATGGTTCTCTTCATGGTTATGAGATAAAGAGTGATAGTGATACATTGGAGCGACTACCAAGGCAAGTGGACATTTATAACAAAGTGTTAGATTATATTACAATAGTCACTGGAAAAAATCATATTGATAAAATCAACGACTTAGTACCAAGTTGGTGGGGTATTCAGCAAGTTGAAAAGGTGAGCAAGGATAAGGTAAATATGCAAACTATACGGGAACCAGGAATAAATCCCGAAGTTGACCCGTATAGTTTAGCCCAATTATTATGGAAGGAGGAAGCATTAGAATTATTAACAATATTTGGAATGGAAAAAGGTTACATAAGCAAATCAAGGAAAGTTATATGGAAAAGATAGTTATTCAATCCCAT
>JAMCWI010000177.1 GCA_023481335.1 Bacillota bacterium
TCGCACCGGAGTAATATTTATGACAAACGGGGGATTCTACCGGGCTCCCGGCAGCGGTTTCACCAGTATAGAAGAATCTGTAATCAACATAATTTTTGAAAAGCTGGCCGGCTCACAATAAACCGGTCTTCGGGGCCGGCACGGAATTCACATGCGCCGGTTTGCCGTTCTAGTATTTTCCGCCGAACAAAAAAACGCCCAATATACAGGCGTTTTTCAAAATTGACAAGTGAGCAAATCGTAAGCCGAGTTCTGTCGTGGATGATCATCTATCTGGGACGACTGTTACCAGCCGCCTCAAGCGACCTTACCCGGGAGCGGAGCGGGCCGCCCCTATGCTCCTCTATTCGGTCTTGCTCCAGGTGGGGTTTACCTAGCCGGCCGGCTTTTCAAAAATTTGGTGCGCTCTTACCGCACCGTTCCATCCTTACCACTTGAGAAGTGGGTATTGAGAAGTTGGACGTGAGAAATAATTACCCTTCGCCTCTGCCAACTCTAACCTCTCACTTCCCACCTCTCAAATTGGCGGTTTATTTCTGTGGCACTTTCCTTGGGGTCGCCCCCACTGGGGATTACCCAGCACCCTGCCCTATGGAGCTCGGACTTTCCTCGGGCACCGCCTTTCGGCACTGGTACCCGCGATCACCAGATTTACTCACTTTAATTGGGGACATTCTACAATCGGGGACATTCCTCGCAGAGGTGTGTCCCCATACCTTAGACGATGGTCCCAATTCATCAATTTTTTATTTATTATATCATTTTGACACGGTAAATGCAAATCCGTCACTTTTCCCAAAAAAGCATGCGCCCGCAATTTTGACAATAAACGAGGCATTCCCCGAGTTTTAAGGTTCTCAAGTCATTAAAGGGAATTCCTACCCGGCAGCCCATACAGGCCCCTTTTTCTACCCTGGCCAGTGGATCTATGAGCTTCTTTTTCATTTCCACGTACTTCTTCCAGGTTTCCTTGTCAACTACATCCAGTAGTTTTTGCCTGGCAAGTGGAATCCGGGCCAGCATCTTCCTGATGTTCTGCTGGTTGCCCAGGTACGTACCGTGCAGGCGGCGGTACTGGGTAGCTTTATTTTCCATTTCCGAACTCAAACTTTCCATCTTCCGGCGCAGTTCTTCCAACTTTTCCATGATCGCCAGCATCAAGTCTTCCGTCCGCTTGACCTCTTCTCTCAGGTTCTCCATCTTTCTGTCAGTGTTGGCTATCTCTTTTACATTAGTAATAGTGCCATCGTAGAGCTTATTACCCAGGAACCTGATCTTTTCCTCGAGATTAGCGATATCCATTTCCCTTTTCTTCAATTCTTTTTTTTGCCCGCTGTATTCTTCTTTTAAGCCGTTAAACTCGGCACGATTTTCTTCAATACCGTTTTTCAGGGCGCGCAGTTTTCTGGCAAGATCGCCTTCCTGCAAGCTTCCTTCCAGGCTTCTCCTTTCCAGGTCGAGCGCCTGTATTTCCCATAACGTTTTTAAGTCAATCATCGCATTCTCCTTAGCTTAGACGGTAAACCCTGTTAAATCACGGTTCATGAATAACTTAAAAATATTTAAAAGGATCCGTAGCAGTCTCAGCCAGCAGGAATTCGACTTTCAGGGCCCTGTTCGCGCACATCTCCTGCAGGTAGTCACGCAGCACCGGCAGCACAATCCGTTCCGTCCCGCCATGTCCGGCGTCAATGAACTTTAAGCCGGCAGATAGCATTTCCTGAGCAACGTGGTATTTTACGTCCCCGGTTACCAGCACATCGGCCCCCGCAGCAAGCGCCCCGGTATACAGCTCAGCCCCGGATCCGCCGCACACGGCGATCCGGCGCACTGTTTCGTGTAAAGCCCCGCCTAACCTGACATCCTTAAGGCCCAGCGCTTCCTTTACCATGCCGGCAAACTCGCCTAAGGAAACCGCTCCGGGCAAATCCCCCACCCGCCCCAGGCCGTAAGGCGGTCCCGTGTTTTCCAGCGGGTAAAGATCATAGGCAACTTCTTCGTAAGGGTGTGCTTCCAGCATGGACTGCACAACCGCGTCTGCCCTTACAGAAGGGACAATTGTTTCAAGCCGCATTTCCTCGACAAAAGACATTTCGCCACGGCTCCCGGCAAAAGGTTTGGTCCCATCAAGCGGTAAAAAAGTGCCCATCCCCCCCGTCTGGAAAGTGCAGTGGCTGTAATTGCCGATCCAGCCGGCGCCTGCCGCACAGACGGCGTCCCGGACGATCCCCGCGTGAGAGGCAGGGACAAAAACCACCAGCTTGACGAAGCGCTCGCCCCCGGTGACATTAAGCACATTCAAACCGGTAAGGCCCATTTTCTTCGCCAGGGCGTCGTTCACACCGCCGGCCACGATGTCCAGGTTGGTATGGGCGGTATAAATAGCAATATCGTTTTTGATGAGAAAAGCTATTAATTTACCGCCGGGCGAGTCCAGGCGAATGTTTTTTACGGGCTTAATAAAGAGAGGGTGGTGGCTGAATATAAGGCCGGCGCCTCTTGCTTTTGACTCCTGAGCCACATCCATATTGACGTCAAGAGTGAGGATAGCTTTATCAGTGACGGCATTGGGGTCGCCCAGCATCAGCCCGATATTGTCCCAACTCTCTGCCATGGCCGGCGGGGCGAGGCTTTCAATTATCTTGAAAATATCATTTAAGGCTGCAGGCAATTGAATAACCTCTCTATCTTGGCCTCTTTTTCTCTTAATAAAAGCGCCTTCTCCCGGGCTGCGGAGCTTCCGCTTTTAGCCAGGCCGGATAGGGCTCGCCTGTAATCCATCACAACTTTCTCGAGGTGGAATTTTAGCAGCGGGTCCCTGTTTTCCAGCAGCCGCGGCCCCAGTTCCAGCAGCAAGGGGTCAGCCGTGGCTTCCAGGCCGTGTTCAGCTACGATCACAACGTATACCCGGCCATTTTCTTCCACCAACACCTCGTCGGCTATCTTCCACCCGTTTTGGCAGAGCCACAGGCGAAGGTCACCGGCATCCGCCATAGGCTGCAGGACCAGCCTTTCCACACGCTCGAGCACCTGGGGAGCACCGGCCAGAATACCCCGGATGGTGTTACCGCCCATGCCGGCTATCACTATAACCTGCGCCTCGCCGGGCCGTAATACCTGCAGGCCGTCCCCCTGCCGCGTCTCGATGAGTTCCTTTAAGCCGCTCTGCCCTATCGCTTCCTCAGCCGCAAGAAACGGCCCGTTGTTCAGCTCGGTAGCGATAGCCCTGGGGCATATACCGTTTTTTAGAAGAAAAACCGGCAGCAGAGCGTGGTCGGTTCCAATATCGGCCAGGACGCTGCCCGCTGGAACATGTATGGCGAGAGCGGCCAGGCGGCCGGGTAATTCCATGACGTTAACTTCTACCCCACAATTATCAGTTATTTAAATCCCTGCAGTTAAAAGTATAATCTATTTTTACTTTAAATACAAAGAATCCAGATAAAAAATTACTATAAGCCGGGCATAAAGAACATCATAAAGCATCAACGGCCCTTTAACGGCAGTCAGTTGCCCGTAGTCAGCAATCAGAACAGAAGGAAACCGGCAAAGCCCACAAATCTACAACCGTTAAAATCTAAATAAGTATTCAATTGAACATATACAGGCTTACGTCGGAAACTGTTATTTTACTAAAACAAAAGCCGGAAAGCTCCATCGCTCTGCCACACTCCGGCAGCAGCGGCGGTCTCCCGGCCGGCCATATTAAACCGTTAGCTTAAATATCCCAATTTAAAATACAATAAGAGATCTTTCTCAGGAAAATTATTGGAGGGGAGAAGTCGGAATCGAACCGGACTCCCAGCCTGGATCACAGGCTGACCAGCGGGTTTGCAGCCCGTGGGGGGACCTTCCCCTTTCTCCCCGTATTTCGTACATATGGAATGATTTTTCCTTACCGGACACCTCTACAAGGTGGTGGACAGTGGTAAATCATACTCGTGGCAAACTTTCGGATACTATCTCCTCCAAAAATATTGGCTATTAACAATGAGTCATACTTTTTTTCCCCGGGCCAGCAGGGCGGCTCCCATGGCGCCTGCCAACTGAGAGCCGGCTGGTACAAGGATCTCCCTGCCCAGTTCTTTTTCGAGAAATTTTTTTACTCCCTCATTCTTCGCCACACCCCCGGTGAATGTAATGCGCTCGCCTTTACCCAGCCTTTCAGCCATAATAGCGACCCTTCTGGCCACGGACCGGAGAATGCCGGCGATAATTTTTTCTTTTCCCACCCCCTGGGCCAGCAGGCTGATGACCTCCGATTCGGCGAAAACAGTACACATGTTACTGATCTGCACCGGCTCAGCAGCCCGCGACAACTCCGCCAGTTCACTGACGTCGGCACCCATGGCGGCGGACATCACCTGTAAGAACCTGCCGGTTCCCGCGGCGCACTTGTCGTTCATGGCAAAATCGGTGACGTTGCCATGGCCGTCCGTGACAATCACCTTGCTGTCCTGACCGCCAACGTCAATGACCATGTCGGTCCCTTCGACTAAATAATGAGCCCCTCTGGCGTGACAGGTTATTTCTGTCACAGCTTTGTCTATAAAGGGCAGGGATATCCGCCCGTAGCCGGTGCCAATTACATAATCAATATTATTGCGGTCCAATCCGGCCTCTATTAAAATTTCTTCAAATACTTCGGCGCCGGCCTGCCTCGGGCTGTACCCGGTTGGCTTAATTCTGCCGAACCAGGATTCACCGTTCATCAAGACAACCTTGGTAGTAATTGAACCCACATCTATTCCCACAGTAACCATATGCCTTCAACCCCTGGTATGTTTTTTAAGATAAGCGAAAACCCTTTTTAAATAAGTCATTGAGTTAATTCTACTTTATATATAAATATCCTATATTATATTAATTTGATAATTTTATAATTGTAAAATGACGCATAACAAATTTTAATTTTTAAAACCATTAACCAAGCGTGACCGATAAGACAAAGTATTACCAAACACCTGGCAATGAAAAAATAATAATTTCTTATATCTTGATGCAAAAGTATATTTTCTTTTACTTTTAAGAAGCGGAAAACCATATTATTTACTTTTTAAATCAAATAAACCTATAACTATAAAATATTTGAATTATATAAATAAAGGATCCTTTTAGCCTCCATCTAATTTAACACTATGGAAATGAGAACTTTATTAAATCTCATTAATCTTTTACGAAAAAGAGGTGTTGAAATGACAAGTGATTACCGTAAAATGTGGGAATCAATTGGGTTGAACCTGGAGGCTCACGACCAGCTTTTGCAAGCCCTGCCTCCTGCGTACGGGCAGGTTTACATGAGCCAGGAAAACCGTCCTGACGGAATGGAGTATTTTGACTTTGTCGTAAGTGAGGTGCACGGGCTGCGCATTCAGGAACTCCAGGAACACAAGGCAAAGGGGGGCAAGGTGGTTGGCGCTTTCTGCGTCTTTGTCCCGGAAGAAATTGTCCGCGCCGCTGGAGGCCTTTGCATCGGTCTGTGCTCCGGGATCGAGATAGGCACCGCCCAGGCTGAAAAGGTTCTACCCAGGAATATCTGCCCCTTAATTAAATCATTTATGGGTTTTAAGATGGCAAAAGTCTGCCCTTACTTTGAGTCCTGCGATATGGTGGTGGGGGAAACAACCTGCGACGGCAAAAAGAAGGCTTTTGAAATTCTCAACGACTTTGTCTCCGTCCACTTGATGGAAACCCCGCAGATGAAGCGGGAAAAGGACAGGACACTATGGCGAAGCGAAGTACGGGACTTCCTGTCCGGGATTGAAGAACTGACCGGCAATAAGGTGAATAAAGAATCCCTGCTGCAGTCAATCAGAGAGGTAAACGGCAAGCGCCGGGCTTTGTTGCGACTGGCCGGGCTGCGAAAAAACAAACCAGCTCCGATCAGCGGTAAAGACAGCCTCCTGATTGAACAAATCGCCTATATAGACGATGTGGCGCGATTCACCGCACAGGTCAATTCTCTCTGTGATGAGCTTGAAGCCAGGGTTCGGGAAGGAAGAGGAGTAGGTAGGCAAGACGCTCTCCGGATTATTGTCACCGGCACGCCGATGGCAATTCCGAACTGGAAGGTGCCCCATATCATCGAGACCTGCGGCGGCGTTATCGTGGCCGAAGAAATGTGCACGGGCCTGCGTTATTTTGAAAACACGGTGCCTGAAGAAGGTGAAACCATAGTTGATATGCTTGAATCAATCGCAGACAGGTACCTGGGGATAAACTGCGCCTGCTTTACACCTAACGAGGGAAGGATGGAAAAACTGATCCAACTGTCCGATGAATATAAGGCCGACGGGGTTATTAACTGTTCACTGGCATTCTGCGACCCTTACCTGATAGAGGCCAACCGGATTGATAAGGCGCTAAAAGAACGCGGCATACCAGTTCTAAAGCTTGAAACCGATTACGGCCAGGAAGATTCGGGACAGCTAAAAACCAGGATTGAAGCTTTCTTTGAAATGCTCAGCCAGCGTCAGGTCGTAAGAACCCCTTGTATATAGGAGATTTTGTTTGGTTTTTATGCTATTAAATTTTTGCAGACAGAAGTTAATTTTTTAGTGCGTTATCCGCCTCAGGGAAGGTTGACTCTCGACTTAAAAAACAAGCAGCGCCGGAGTCCTACTCCGGCGCTGCTTGTTATCTTTTTGGTGGGCGATGACGGGCTCGAACCGCCGACATCCTGCTTGTAAGGCAGGCGCTCTCCCAGCTGAGCTAATCGCCCTAATTAGAGGTTGGATGTTGGAGGTTGGAAGTTGGTGACCCCACCGGGATTCGAACCCGGGTTACCGCCGTGAAAGGGCGGTGTCTTAGACCGCTTGACCATGGGGCCAATTGTGATGTGTGAAGTGTGAGGTTGGAGGTGAGCTTTCAATGTTGGAATCGGCTTTAAGCCGATTCCTTCTTCTGTCTCCCATTTCTAACTTCCCACTTCTCACTTCCCAGTTGGTGGGCCCACCAGGATTCGAACCTGGAACCGGCCGGTTATGAGCCGGATGCTCTACCGTTGAGCTATGGGCCCGAAAAAATTGGCTCCCCGAGTAGGATTCGAACCTACAACCTACCGGTTAACAGCCGGTTGCTCTACCGTTGAGCTATCGAGGAACATCGGCAAAAGTTATTATACGCTATTTTAAGGCGCGAGTCAACAAGGATAAAAACTGTAATTTGAACCTAGTCCAGGTAGTCTTTCAACTTTTTGCTGCGGCTGGGATGGCGCAGCTTCCGGAGGGTCTTGGCCTCGATTTGGCGAATGCGCTCGCGGGTGACCCCGAATTTTTGCCCCACTTCTTCCAGGGTTCGGGCGCGGCCGTCGTCCAGGCCGAAGCGCAGCCTTAAAACCCGCTGCTCGCGCTCGGTCAAAGTCTTTAATACTTCGTCAAGCTGTTCCCGGAGCAGGGTAAACGAAGCTTCCTCCGCGGGCGCCCTGGCGTCGTGGTCTTCGATAAAATCTCCCAGGTGGGAATCTTCTTCTTCACCGATAGGAGTTTCCAGAGAAACCGGCTCCTGGGCAATCTTCATTATTTCCCGGACCTTTTCTTCCGTAATATTCATTTCTTTGGCTATTTCATCCGGGCTTGGCTCGCGGCCCAACTCCTGTAAAAGCTGCCGTGATACGCGAATAAGCTTGTTTATGGTTTCGACCATGTGCACCGGTATGCGGATGGTCCTGGCCTGGTCGGCGATAGCCCTGGTAATTGCCTGCCTGATCCACCATGTAGCATAGGTGCTGAACTTGTAACCTTTACGGTAGTCGAATTTCTCTACAGCCTTAATCAGGCCCAGATTGCCTTCCTGAATCAGGTCCAGAAAAAGCATGCCCCGGCCGACATAACGCTTGGCTATGCTGACTACCAGCCGCAAATTTGCCTCAGCCAGGCGGCGCCTTGCTTCTTCATCACCTATTTCCATACGCTTGGCCAGTTGTACCTCTTCTTCCGAAGACAGGAGCGGAACGCGTCCGATTTCCTTTAAATACATGCGGACCGGGTCGTCGATACCCACACCCTCCGGTATTGTCAGGTCCACTTCTACCTCTACTTCCTCGTGCTGAGGCACCAGCGCCGCGCCATCGAGAGGTTCGATATCCGGCACTTCGGGAACTACCTCTATCCCGATACCGGCAAGTTTTTCATAAATATCGTCAATTTGCTCAGGGGTAAGATCAGCACCCTGGAGACTGTCCATGATTTCATTGTAGGTCAAGACGCCGCGCTTCTTGCCCTTTTCGATCAATTCCTTGACGCTGTCGTTCTTCAGATCTTCCTTCATTCGCCACCATCCCTTCTCTAGGGCATTTTACGGCTTTCTCAACTCCAAAAAATGCCGATACACCTGAAGTAAATAGGCGCTGCGCCCGTTATCTTTCGCTTTTTCAGCTTCCCTGATATTCTGTAAAATTTTCAGCTCTTCCAGTAATTGCAGACACCGTTGTTCATCACCGGCCCTTCTGGCATCTCCGATTTCAAGCAGGATCTCTTCCCTGCGCTCGCGACGGGCAAGCGGGCCAATGGCGTCGATGTAGCTTTCCAATATATAAACCAGGTTATCCCCGGGTATTTCTCCGCTCAGCATTACGGACAATGTTTTTTGTTCATCTGGATCAAGGTGATTAAAAATATCGGCCGGGCAGTATTCCGGCTTACCGGCGGCTTCCAGGCACATCTTGAAAACTTTCCGGTGAAACGGCTTGCTGAAAGGCTCAGCTCCTGTCTTCTCAATAACGGTCTGTCCAAGAGCCGGTTCCTCCAAAACAAGGCGAAGTATGGATGATTCCACTATATCCCTTGTGCTTGACTTTTCTTTTATATCTATAATATTATGCTTGGTTTTAACAATATTATCCGGATTTGACCATTTATTTCCCAAATTTGCTTGATATCTCTTGTATTCGCTAATCACTGTCTCCCAGCTTAAGTTTAAAGCACGGGCCAACAGCAGCAAACTATCTTCCCTTTCAATATCGGAAAGCCCGGGCAGGCTGGGCAGAACCTGCTGCATAACCCTGGTCTTGTCAACTACCGTTATGGCTGACCTGCCTCCGGTGGCCTGTTTTATTTTATATTCAACAAGCGGCAGCGCGTTTGCAACCAGCCTTTCCCATGCGTCAGTACCGTTTTTTTGAATAAACTCATCCGGGTCTTTGCCGTCGGGTATAGTTATTATCCTGACCTGACAGCCCAGTTCGGAAAGTATGTCCATCCCCCTCAAAGATGCGGCCACCCCGGCCTCATCCGCGTCAAAAGCTATTAAAACGTCGCGCGTGTAGTTTAGAATCAGCTTTCCCTGCTCCCTGGTAAGGCTGGTGCCCAGCGAAGCTACGGCATTGTTCACTCCGTGCTGGTAGGCGGCAATAACGTCCATATAGCCTTCCATCACCACGACATTATTCTTTTCTTTGATCGCCGTCCGGGCCTGATTAAGCCCGTAAAGTATTTTGCCCTTGCTGAACCACGGCGTTTCCGGAGTGTTTAAGTACTTCGGCAAAGTGTCGTCCAGTACCCGGCCTCCGAACCCCACTACCCTGCCGGCGGCATCAAAAATGGGAATTATGACCCGGCTGCGAAACCGGTCATAATATTTTTGTTCGCCGGCTTTTACAACGAGTCCGGCCTCGACCGCTTCTTCCACCCGGTAGCCCCGCTGCACAAGAAAATTATGCAGGCCGCGCCACTCCGCGGGGGCGTAACCCAACTGAAAAGCTTCCTGCGTCTCTGCTGACAGGCCGCGCCCGCCCAGATACTGCCTCGCTTCAAGTGCCACGTTACCTTTTAGCAAAATGCGGCGGTAATAATCTTTTGCCTCTTTGTTTATAGCCCTTGCCCGGTCGCCGCGCCTGCGGCGCTCCGCATCCGCGGGGGTATCATCAACCGGCAGCCGCACACCTGCCCGCCGCGCCAATAATGCTACGGCCTCAGGGAAAGCAAGGTTTTCTTTAAGCATTAAAAACGTAAATACGTTACCCCCGGTATTGCAGCCAAAGCAATGAAATATTTGTTTATCAGGCGTTACTGTAAAGGAGGGGGTTTTTTCATGGTGAAAGGGGCACAGGCCGACATGGTTTTTGCCTTTCTTTTTCAGTTGTACGTAGCTGGTAATCACCATGACATCGATGACGCGATCCGGGGCGGCATTCTGAAAGTAGAGCAATTACCGGAAAATTGCCTGGCGGTGCTCGGCAGGACCCACCGCGAAAGAA